>PAOX01000034.1 GCA_002710085.1 Fidelibacterota bacterium | reverse complement strand
AATGTTGAATATATTGAAGTGACAATTGGTTCTTCAGCTACTGGTACTCTAACACAAGGTGCTGCTACATTTACTAATGATAGTGATGCTAAAACACTGACTATTAAAGGTGGTAACTCACTTTCAACATTTGATCTTGGTACTACACAAGCTATCACAACTCAGTCATTAACAAAAATTGATGCTTCTGGATTTGAAGGTAGAATTAATGCACTAACATTTGCTGATGATGATCTTGTTGATACAACTCAGATTATTGGTGGTTCAAGTGCAAAAGATACAGTGACATTTGGTTCAACTACAGCAGATAAAGAGTTTATCCTTAATGTACAGGATATTGAATATCTTAAGTATACTCATGATACTGGAAATACAAGTGGTGAAACTACTACGCTAAATCTATCTAAAGCTGATGGCCTTAGTAACATTTATCTTCTAACAGGAACTGGTGCTGCTAATAATGTTACAGTTTCTAATTATGATTCAGCTGATCATGGAACAGTATACCTTGGACATGCATCTGGTACATCACAAGGATTTAGTGCTGATGCAAGTAATACTTCAACACTTACTGTGACACACGCATCTGCTACTGGTACTGATGATACAACTAACTTGTTCTTGCTAGACACTAATGCTGCTACGGGTACAACTGGAATTACATCAGCTGGTACTGAAAACCTTAATATTACAGTTGGTGCTGATGCTGAATCTCATAGCNTGGTAATAACAAATGTAACTCCAACAACAGGTAGTAAAACAACTGTTACTGTGAATGGTTATCTTGCAACTGCATCTTCAGCTGCAACATTAACACTTTCAACTACATCAACAGGTACAACTACTGTTAATGCTGGTTCGTTTGCTGGTACATTCTCACTAACTGATCGTGGTGCAGTCGCTATGACAATCACAGGTTCACTTGGTGTTGATACTATTCAGATGGAACATGAAGGCGATACAATAACTGCACAAACAGGTGTAGATAACCTTGATGTTAATTACTATGCTATTATATCTGGTATTACAGTAGATCTATCCAAAACTGATGATCAAATCACAAGTTTTGATGGAGCTGCAACTTCAGGTACAGTAACTGGTTTTGAAAATGTTGACCTAACTGATTATACAGGTGGATTTGGTGCTAACATTACAGCTGGTTCATCAACAGCAGGAACATATATCCTAGAAGGTACTTTTGCTTCTGATGCGATTTATGGTGGTCTTGGTGATGATAGAATTATCTATAACGATACTAACGGTGCAAGTGTTGATACAGTCTATAACTTCACTAAAGGCGGTGCTACTGACACAATTATCGTTGATGTTAGTGATGTTCAAACAGCAAGTGCTCTTGTATCTGGTGTAACTGCCGCAATGATTGATGGTACAAGTGGTGCAGCTGCTGCTGGAACAATGACTATTGTTGAAGCAAGTGGTGCTACAACTATTAGTGGCGCAGCTAATGACTTAGTGGTTGTTATTGGTGCTACATTTACTGCCTCAACTCTTGAAACAGCCTTTGAAGCTTCAGGTAACAGAGTTCTTACAATTAAGAGTGATGCATCTGATGTAGGTGATACATTNATGACATTATACTCAGATGGTACAGACGCTTACTTAGCTGCTGCAGTTGCAACAGTTGAAGATAATGCTGATACTGACTTTGAAGCAAATGACTTAACAATTGTTAACTTAGTTAAGATTTCTGGTGTAACTTCAATTTCNGCCAGTGACTTTGCTGCAGGCGACTTTGAGTATGTCGGTTAATTAAATCTAAAATTTAAATTAAAGGGGTCTTTAAGGCCCCTTTTTTTTTACTCTTTTTTTCTATATAACAAGTAATTATGAATGCTTCGGAACTAAATAAAGAAATCGTTCAAGAGCTATTAGGTTTTTACCAAACTCAAAAATTTGATGAATTGAGTTCTAAAATTAATAATCTCTTAAAAGAAGGATATTGTCATCATATCCTTTATAATCTTCTTGGCGCTTCTTATATAAGCTTAAACGAGCTTGATAAAGCTAAAGATTGCTATAATGAAATGATTTTAAAGTATCCAAATAATGCAGATGCATTCGTTAATTTAGGTTCTGTGTATCATAAATTAGAAGACTATAAGAAAGCTGAATCACAATTCTTGAAAGTTATGAATATGAAAGAAGTAACAACTGAAACACTTCATAATGTATATAATAATTATGGAGCTTTATTATTAGATATGGAAAAATTTGATTTAGCTATTGAAAATCTTAAAAAAGCTATCGATTTAGATAATAATGCTGCAGAACCTTATAATAATATTGGCAATGCATATCGTGAGCAGGAAGATTATAAAAATGCCCTTATATATTATGAAAAAGCAATTGATAGGTTTAGTGACGAACAAAAAAAACTTGAAGGTTATAAAGAAGTTTTACATGAACTTGAAGTTTCTTACAGATCTATAGGTAACCATAAAAAAGGCAACGAATATCGTAATGATGGTCCAGGTTCATTTAGCCTTAATGATAACCTGAGCAATGATGATAATGACAAGAATTTTACTAACGAAGATTTAAACATTAAACAACTTCACTCTTTTATGAGTTGTTGGAATATTAATGATGACAAGCTTACGGATGATGTTATAAATTTTTTTGAATTATCTAATAAAAAACATTTAGGTAAAGCAGGCCCTAATGTAAATGAGAAGGTAAAAAAAACTGTTGATGTAACTATTAGACCTTCAGACCTTAATAATCCTGACTATAAAGTTTTTAATGATTTTTTATTAATATTAAATTCGTTATTCTCCGAGTATAAAAATAATTGGGATATCTTATCATATTTGAATCTATCTATAAGTTCTTTTAATATTCAGAAATATGAACAAGGTGGTCACTATCAAAAAGTTCATACTGAAAGAATGTCTTTAGGATCTATGCATCGAGTCTTTGCCTGGATGATTTACTTGAACGATGTTGAAGATGGCGGATGTACATATTTTCCACACTTTGACTTAAGAATCAAACCTGAAAAAGGAAAACTGCTAATTTGGCCTGCGGAGTGGACACATGCCCATTGTGGTGAATTAGTTAATTCTGGACATAAATATATTATGACAGGTTGGATAGATATGTCTTGATAATTGAAATGTATTAGATTTGTTTTGAAATGAATAATAAAATAAATGAAGAAAAACTTAATAAATTACTGAATTTATATCAAAATCATGATTATGATAATCTTATCAGTAACATTAAAACCGAATTAAAGGATTTTGATCATCCTATCCTATACAACCTTCTAGGAGCGGCGCTGATTAATAAGAATGATTTAATGGATGCTGAGGATAATTATAAAACCTTAACGGATAAATTTCCTAAATATATTGATGGTTTTGTTAATTTAGGCACTGTTTATCAAAAAATGAAAAGATATGATGATGCTGTTAATCAATATAATTCTGTTCTTGATATGGAAAATATTACTGATGAAAATAAACAGTCAATATTCCATAATCTTGGAACAATTTTTATTGAAAAAGCAGATTATATAAAAGCTTATGAATATTTAAAAAAGGCATTGTTAATTGATCCTAATTCTTTTGAAACACTTAAAAATCTAGGATCATGTTGTAGGGCCTTAATGAATTTTGATGAGTGTTTAGATTATTATCAAAAGGCTCTTGATAAAATTAGTAATGACGACCTTAATAAATTTCATTTTTCAGAAATATGCATGGAAATTGCCCAAGTTTATCGTTCAATTGGTGATTATAGTAAAGCTGATTATTATATTAAGCATGGGCCAGGCATTATTGAAAATTCAGATTATAAAGAAAACAATAGTATTGGTTTTCATAAAAAAGAAATTCATCCAGAATCAAAAAATACATTTATTGGGTGTTGGGATATCGATGATTTAAAATTAATGGATGATATAGTGAATTTTTTTGAAGAAAATCCAAAAATGCAATCAACAGGAAGAGTATATGGAAAAATTAACCAAGAACATAAGAAATCAATAGATATGTCAATATTGCCTTACCACTTATCTGATGAGAGATTTCAAATATTTAGTAATTATGCTGAAACCTTAAATAATATTTATAATAATTATAAAAAAGATTTCCATTTATTGCCTAAAATAAAAGTTTATGTTGGTAATTTAAATATACAAAAATATGGTACAGGTGGTCATTTTAGAAATATTCACACTGAAAGAACTGGCAGTGATTGTATGCATAGAATGTTTGCTTGGATGACTTATTTAAATGATGTAGATGATGGTGGTAAAACATATTTTCCTCATTTTGATATTAACTTTGTACCTAAAAAGGGAAGAACATTGATATGGCCTTCTGATTGGACACATGCGCATTACGCTGAAGAGGTTCAATCAGGGAATAAATATATAATCAATGGATGGTTTGAATTAATTCAATAATAATTTATTACAGGAGACAGTCATTTCTGAAAAAGAACTTCCAAAAGAAACATTAGATGAACTGATTAATTTATTTTCTAATGGTGATATGATTATTACTGAAAATAAAGCTAGAGATTTACTTTCGGAATATAAAGATAATCCCATAATTTTAAATATTCTTTCTGCATCTTTAATTACACAAAATAAATTTGATGAACCAGAAAAAATCTTATCTAAACTTATTGATGATTATCCAAAATATGTTGAACCTTATATTAATTTAGGCGCCTTATTCGATAGACAAAATAAAAAAGATGAGGCGCTAGATGTGTTTAATAAATGTCTTGAGTTTGATGATATACATGAATCATCAAAAGAAATCCTTCACCTTAATGTTGGAAATTTATTATTGGATAAGACACTATATAATGAAGCTATTGAAAACTACAATTCCTCATTAAAAATAAATTCAAAAAATATTAATACGCATAATAAAATTGGAGATGCATATATGTTTATTGAGGATAGAAAAAATGCAATAAAACATTATGAGGAAGTTTTAAAGTTAGACTCAGAAAAAAATAATGATGATAATTTTTGTTTTGCTTTAGGAATGGCTTATAAAGAAAATCTTAATTTTGAGAAAGCATCAAAATTTATAAAAAAAATTGATCTTAATACCAATATTAAAATTGAAGATAATAGTGCTGTAGTTGATGAAGGTGCAGTTAAATCTAAAATCAATGATAACTTTATTGGTACTTGGAAGATTTCAGATGATATTTTGATTGATGAAATCATCAATTTTTTTGAAAATAACCTACAACTTCAACAAAGAGGTAGAGTTTATAAAGCTAATAGCGATAATATAAAAAGNTCGGTTGACATAACAATTAGACCAAATGACTTGCAACTTGAAGAGTATAAATTTCTAAATAAATATATTGAGACTTTAAATATTATGCTTTTGAANTATTTTGAAAAATATAAGATTTTGTCAAATTTTAAATTGGANATGGGTGCTTTTAATATTCAAAAATATGAAAAGGGCGGTCATTTTAAGGGTGTTCATTCAGAAAGGATGGGCGTATTTAATATGGATAGAGTATTTGCATGGATGACTTATCTAAATGATGTAGAGGAAGGAGGGGCTACTTTTTTCCCCCATTTTGACTTAAGAATCAAACCCAAAAAAGGAAGGACTTTGATTTGGCCTGCAGAATGGACTCATGCCCATTGCGGTGAAGTTGTTGAGTCCGATAAGAAATATATCATAACTGGTTGGTTTGAGTTTAAAACTAGTAATGATTAAAATTTAATTCACTTTTAATATTGTAATCTCAAAACGAACACCTATATATATACTATCATATATCAGGAGGAAGTTATGTTTATTGATGGAATTTCAGGTATGACATTATCTAATAATGTCCTAAGAATACAAGTAGCTAGAATTGATGCGAAGGGTGAAACAAATACAGAAGATTTATTTATTCCTGCATCAAATATTAATAATTTTGTTAATGCTTTAGTTGAAGGTGTAAAAGGATTAAATGAACAACTAGAAACCGAAGGCGCCCAAGCATCAGAAAGTTCAAATGGGAGCAATAAAGAAAAAAAAGAAAAAGGCTCTGGAAAAAAGGCTTCATTAGCTGATGTTGATGAGAAATCAAAATAAAATCTTTTTTCTATTTGTTGCTGTTTTTCTTGTATTTCTGAATCCAAGGATTCTTGAATCTAAGCCGTTAGAAGAAATTTTCGAACTTGCGTTGAATGTCTCTTCGAAAGAACCAAATGTAATATCTGGACGAATAGATGTGGAGTCAATTGAAGCGGATTTAAGCGCAGCCCGGAGAGCTCGTCTTCCTGTATTTAATGCGTCAATTGTTAACGCATTAATGTTAGATAGAAAAATTAGTGATAAAAATTCTTTGAGAAAATTTGAGGATGATGGTCTAGATTTACGTGTTCAGATGGTTCAACCAATATTTACTGGTTTTAGAATACAATCTGATATTAATCGAAATAAAGCAAGACTTTCTGGACAAGTTCTTCAAGCTAATAAACGTTTCAGTGAAACTATCATTGAGTCAACGATTGCTTATATAAATTATAATGCGGCTTTAAAGTTTAAGGACCAAGTAAATACTACGCTTACTAGAGCAAAGAGGATCGTTGATTTAGAAGAGAAAAGATTTAATGCTGGATTAACTGATTTGAGTATATATTCACAAATAAAAGTTAAATTAAGCGAAATTCAATTACTTTATAATAGATCTGAAAATGAATTATTTTCATATGAGGCTGCTTTTAGACGATTCTTTGATACTAGTATTAATCCTACTGGTGAAGCAACAAGCTATAGAGATTTTAATTTTGATGGTTATGAATCTGATAATATTAGTTATGATTTAGAAACAGCTAAGTATGAACTTGAATCAGCTAAAGCAGATCTTCAAAAAAGTAGAGGAGATGGGCTTCCTAGTGTTGCTCTTACAGTCACAGGTACATTATATGATGTTGATGGGAGTTCTGAAGAGGAAGATGAATATGATGTTAAGGGTGGCTTACAGGCAAGTTGGCAATTTTTGGATTTTGGAGCAAATCGTAAACGCGTAAGTGCAAAAAGATCGACAGTAAATTCTGTTAAGTATCGAATAGATTATCAAAGAAGGATTGATGAAGTTGAAAAACTTAGTTTATTATCAAATATTTCATCGATATATAAGCAGTTAAATGACCAATACCAGGCTTTAGATGATCTAAATAATCAAGCAAATGTTTTACAAGCTCAACTGACTTCAGCACAATTTATTGGTGTTTCTTTTATCGATCTTTTGTTTCAAATAAACCAAATACAAAGGAATATTAACATGTTAGAGTCACAATATGTTCAAGTTAATCTATCTCTTAAGTTAATAACTCAGAATTTACAAAATTTTGTTATTACTAAAGCTGTTAATAATTAATATTTGATTACTAAATTTTAACTTAATATTCATATTATTTTTAAAATCAGATACAGTCTTGATATATTTATTTATATAACCATATATACAAAGAGGTTAGGGAAGTTATGAATAATTATAAAAAACATTGGTTTTGGGGCCCAATAATAAAGAATAAAGGGCTTTATACTCAAGTAGCTATTGGTAGTGTTTTTATCAATATATTTGCTCTTGTTACAGCCTTTTATATTATGACTGTTTACGATAAAATACTTCCAAATTTTGCAACAAATTCCCTTATTGCATTAGCTATTGGAGTAGTGATTGTTTTTATATTTGATTACGCCATGAAGATGCTAAGGACCTACTATATAGATATCGCAGGCGCCTCCATAGATCGTTCAGTAGGAGATAGAATTTTCCAAAAGTTGACAGAACAAGATATGGGAAATTCTTCAGGTAGTGAAAAAAGACAAGCTGCAGGAGCTTTGACTAGTGTTATAAGAGAATTTGACTCACTAAAGAATTTATTTACTTCAGCTTCATTAAATACTTTTATTGATTTACCTTTCATGCTCTTTTTTATTGGGGTAATCTTTTCTATTGGAGGCCCAGTTGGTTTTGTTCCTCTTGGAATTGTAGTAACAGTTATTCTATTTAGCTTATTTTTTCAGCCTCTTTTAAAAAGATTTACAATAACAAATTATGATACCAATTTAGATAAATATTCAATTTTAGTCGAATTGCTTAATAACATTGATACTGTCAAAGCTATCGCAGGAGGAAATAGATTAAAACGGGATTGGAATAAAAGTGTTAATGCCCATTCTTTAGCTGGTTTGAAAGCTCGAATGGTAACTGCTGCATCCTCAAATTTTACTAGTACAGGTATGCAGTTTAGTTCACTAGGTATTGTCTTTATGGGTGTCTACTTAGTTGCAGAACAGCAAATAACTACAGGAGCGTTAATTGCTTGTGTTATTCTTTCAGGTAGAACTCTTGCTCCTCTAGCTCAGTTCAGTCAAACCCTTGGAGGAATTAATCAAGCTTTTAAATCATATTCAACAATAAATGGTTTAATGAATGTTATTTCATTAGAAGAAATAAAATCTGATCAAGTCGAGGTTGAGAAATTAAATGGTGACATTTCTTTTAAGAATGTAACTTTTGGGTATCCTGGATCAAATGATAAAGTTTTTGAAAATCTTGATTTAGAAATTAAAGCAGGAGAGAGAATTGCTTTAATGGGACCAGTAGGATGCGGTAAATCTACACTAATAAGTCTTATTTTAGGTTTAAACAAAGCCGATCAAGGTTATGTTATGATTGATAATATTGATGTAAATAGTATTAGACAAAATGATTTAAGGCGAAATGTAGGTGTAATTCTGCAAAATGTTCAACTATTTAAAGGCACTATAGAAGATAATATTAAAATAAATGCTGATGAAATTACTAAGGAAGATTTTTTTGCTGCATCTAGATTATCTCTTGTCGATGAATTTGTAGGTAAGTTACCAGATGCTTATAAGTTTAAACTTACTGACGGCGGTAAAGGATTATCGGGAGGGCAACAACAATCTCTATGCTGGGCAAGAGCTCTAATAAACCAACCTAATATTCTTGTATTAGATGAACCGACATCAGCAATGGATATGGATACAGAAAGTAGAATTCTTGAAAATCTAGAGGATTATTTTGATGGAAGGACTGTTTTCTTTTGTACTCATCGTGCTTCATTTATTAATAAAGCTACAAGAGTTATTATAATCAATGATAGAGGTATACAAGTTGATATGCCTGCAGAAGAATATCTAAAAAAAATACAACCCGTTAAAGAAGTTTCTCAGATAGGCAAGGGTTAAGAATGTTTAAAAAAATAAATGAAAAAGTTCAGGATTTAGTAAATAAAATTATAGCTTTTTTTCAGAGTGATTTTTTTAAAAATTTATTAAATTCTACAAGAAGTTTTTTTACTGCAAAATTTGAATTAATAGACCAAGATGATCGTTTAATAGATCCTTTGAAGGATGAGATTGATAGACCAATAAATAAGGCTAATACACTCTATTTCTTTATTATAGCTGTTGTTGTTTCTTTTGCAATTTGGGGATCAATAGCTAAAATTGATAGAAGCGTTATGGCTAACGGTCAAGTAACCCCAAATTCAAAAATTCAAATGATTACATCTATAATAACAGGAAAATTAGAAAAAATTCATGTTGAAGAAGGAAGTTATGTGAATGAAGGAGATCCTCTTTTTTCAATTGATGCCTTAGAAACAATTGCTGAAAGAGATAAAACTGAAAACTTATATTATGCGACATTAGCCAAGATAGGTAGATTAAAAGCAGAATCAGGAATTGATAAAGAATTATTCTTTGATTTAGAAGTAAGAGAAAATAGACCGGATTATGTTGAAATTGAAACTCAAATCTATAATTTGAATAAAGCTGAATTAGAAATAACAGAAAGACAACTTTCAATGTCTGAGGATTTATATAGTCAAGGAGCAGAGTCAGAAATGTCTTTGCTTATGAGTAAACAGCAATTATTAAAGAGAAAAAACCAGATTCTATTAGAGCTTTCAGAAGCTGAGGAAATTCTATCGAATGCTAAAGCTGTATTACCTGGGCATAGATTAAGAGCAGAACAAGCCGTTATAAAATCGCCAGTAAAAGGTACCTTAACTAATGTGAATATTTTTACAATCGGACAACTTGTTGAGTCTGGGTCTCTTTTAGGCGAAGTTGTTCCTGATGAAGAAGATTTAATAATTGAAGCAAGAGTGTTACCCGAAGATTCTGCATTTGTTCAAAAAGATATGAAAGCATTTATTGCTGTAACCTCTTATGATCAAAGTATATACGGAAGGATGCAGGGGAAAGTTGAGAAAATATCTGCTAATACTCGAACTGATCAAAATACCGGTGAAATTTTTTACACTGCAACATTATCAGCTAATTTTAAAGAATTTAGTGAGAAGGTTGGAGGACGTATTCAGCCTGGAATGGTTATCCAAGCAAGCATTGTAGGTGATAAGAGAACAGTATTGGGTTATATTTTTTCTCCAGTAACAAAACTTCAATCGAGGGCTTTTAGAGAAAAATAATATGATTAAAGATCTAGTACCTATCCCCGTTGAAACTATCCATCAACCAAGTTTTATTGGCTTGTGGTCAATTAAAAATACAGAAATTTGCGATAAAATCACTAACCTATTTGAAGAAAATGAAATGTCTCATTCTGATATAGGATTTTATGATCATGCTGATCAAAGTGTAAAATATGATAAAAAATTAATTAATGGTAAACAGATGCAAGTTAGACTAGAAAATCTCACAAATGAAGATTATGAGCCTATAAAAAATTATTTTCTCATATTAGAAAAGTGTTTTTTATCATATTGCGAAAGTTGGCCAACAATTCAAACAGATTTAATAGGTATTTCCCGAAATGCTTCAATTGTTAAATTCTTAAGATCAGAAAAAGAATTTAATGAATATAATTACCATCGAAAATCAGCTGAAAATTCCATGGATTTATTTAGTTTTAAGACTTATTTGAATTCTTTGCAAAATGAGAAAGGAAATACTGAGTTTTATTACCAAGGAACATCAATCAATCATTTTAAAGGGTTGACTATTATTTGGCCAACAGATTGGACACACGCTTCAAGATTTTTACCTCCTGATGACGATGATGATGTTTCATATACCATTACTGGAACACTGGGTTATACTAAGGTAAGAGATAAAAAAATTGGACTTGAGTTTGATGAGCTTAAGAATTAATAATCTAAAGTAATTTATAAAAAATGAATTCAAAAAATGAACCCACTAATGAGATTATAATAGATTTAATTAAACTGTTTAGCGAAGGTAAGCATTCAGAGTTAAAAAAAAATTCACAGAACATAATTGATAATTTTCCTGAAAGCGGAAAAGGTTATTTGTTTCATGGGATATCTTACTATATGGAAAATAATTATAGTCAGAGTGAAAAATTTCTTGAAAAAGCAATTATGTTGGATCAAAAAGAAGCATTGGGTTTTAATTTTTTAGGGTTGGTTAAAAAAAATTTATATAAAAATGATGAAGCTATAAAGAATTATAAAAAATCGTTTGATTTAAATCCAAGTGATGGGTCACCATTAAGTAATTTAAGCAATTTATATAGAGAATTAGGTAAATTTAATGAGAGTCTTAAAAGTGCAAATTTA
>PAOX01000033.1 GCA_002710085.1 Fidelibacterota bacterium | reverse complement strand
CTTTTGAAAATATTGACCTGCAAAAAATAGATTATATTTTTATGTGTGCTGCAGTCGCAGATTATGGCCCTATAAAAAAAGAAGAGACTAAAATAAAAAAAGAAACTAAAAAATTAAATCTTGAGTTAAAAGAAAATCCAGATATNATCAAAACTATTTCTAATAAAACAAATGCTACNATTATTGCTTTTGCTTTGGAAACCAATCAAGGAATATCAAATGCAAAAAATAAATTAAAAAANAAAAATGCNGATTTTATAGTTTTGAATTATGCGAATGAAAAAGGTGCAGGNTTTAATAGTAATACAAATCATGTNTATATATATGGTAAAAATGGATCAGAAATAGAGCTAAAAAAAGATAGAAAAGATAGAATTGCCCATCAAATTATCGATTGGGTAATAAGCTAATACCAACAGGCCGATGGTCTGATATATAATTATCATATTTATTCCAACCTCCAATCATATAATNATCTAATTTGATTGTATTAGTAGAAATATNAAAATCTAGTATTTCATTAGTAACTAAAATNTGATCTAAATGGCTAGGCCAATTAGGAAATGACCAATTATCNGAAGANCCTTCTGCAATATATAAATCTGTAAATAAATAATNACCCGGATCATTTAAAAAGTTTAAAAATACATTCTCATTTGGTGGATCGGTCAACTCATCATTAAAGTCCCCCAAAATAATTATATTATCATCATTATGAAAAGTATCTACATAATCTTTTAAATATTGAGCCGAAGCCATTCTTCGATCTTCAGAACCATCACAACATTTTAAGTGAATATCAATAATAAAAAATATTTCATCATTAAATTCGATACTTAAAACATAAGGTGGTCTATAAGCAAAATAATATTCATATTCATCTAAAATTGTATAAGGCTGAGCTAATAAATTAATTTGATTGAGATTAATAATATAAGATAGTTCTTGATAGTCTGTATTATCCCTATACCCAACCCAACCTTCACCTAAAGATTCAATTAAAGAATCAAATGAATACTGATCAGATATTTCTTGTAATGCAATAATATCTGGAGATAAGGCAAGAATAAAATCAGACACATAAGAAATTGTGTTATCATGTTTAGGAAACCACTCTAAATTCCAAGTTATTAAATCTAATGTTTGGTCAGATCCAAAATCAATTATATCATAATCATTCTGCCCCGATTCTGAGTCCTCTGTTGAACATCCAACTATTATAAATAAAAATATATAAAATAAATATCTGCACATATCATAATATAAATAAATGTAAGATTTAAAATTAAGATTATAAGTTGTAAATTCAGTCATAAAAATTAGTATTTAAGGGATTATAATGATTTTAATAACTGGCATCAATGGAGAAATGGGTAATGCGCTTATTAAAAAATTATCTCAAATTGATAAAAGAAAAATTATAGGTTTAGATATTAAACCGGTAAATGCTGAAATGGAATCTTACCTAGATAAAGTATATATAGGAGATATAAAAGACAACCATTTAATTAAACAAATATTTTCAGAAAATAAAATTACAGAAGTATATCATTTAGCAGCAATACTAAGTACAAAAGCAGAATCTATTCCTTTTCTATCTCACGAAATCAATGTAGACGGTTTTTTAAATTTAATGTCATCCATCCAAGAATCAAATGAGCTAATTAAATTTTTCTTCGCAAGCTCGATTGCGGTATATTGTGTAAATGAAAAAAATAGCTCAAATATTACTGAAGATCAATTCTGTAACCCGAATAATATGTATGGATGTAATAAATTGTATTGTGAAAAATTAGGTATATATTTTAGCCGATACTCGGAATCAATCAAAAATTTAGATTTTAGATCCATTAGATTCTCTGGAATTATTAGTGCAAATACGCTACCACAAGGTGGAACGAGTGATTATGCGCCTGAAATGATTCATATGGCTAGCCAAAATAAAAATTATACGTGCTTTGTAAATGCTGATTCTTGTATACCTTTTATGGTCATGTCAGATGCTATTGATGCAATTATCTCAATAATGAAAGCAGATAAAAAGTCTTTATCAAGAGATGTATATCATATCCAAGCATTTACACCTAGTGTGAATGATATTTATAAGAAAATAATATCATATTTTCCATCATTTAAACTAGACTATAATATCAATCNTCAAAGACAAAAACTAATTGACAGTTGGCCATCNCATTTAGATCAACAAGCTGCAAAGANTGATTGGGGTTGGNNNCCTAAATATAATTTTAATCGTGCTTTTGATGAATATTTAATTCCTAAAATAAAAGAATACTATAAAGNTAAGAGGTAATTTATGTATACAAATAAAGATATTTTAAGAACTGAATTGAAACAGATAAAAAAAGATGGGCTTTATAAAAGTGAAAGAAAAATTGACTCGGATCAACAATCTGTTATTACAGTAAAAAATAAAAAAGTGCTTAATTTTTGTGCAAATAATTATTTGGGNCTTTCAAATAATATTGAAATAATTGAAGAAGGGAAAGCTGCTCTCAAAAAATGGGGGTTTGGATTAAGTTCTGTACGTTTTATTTGTGGAACGCAAACAATTCATACAGAATTAGAACAAAAAATTTCAGAATTTTTAAATAAAGAAGATACTATTTTATATACATCTTGTTTTGATGCNAATGGCGGTTTGTTTGAAACTATTCTTAATAATGAAGATGCCATTATTTCTGATTCATTAAATCATGCTAGTATTATTGATGGTGTGAGACTATGTAAGGCACAAAGATTTCGATATGGAAATTCAGATATGNNAGAGCTAGAGAAAATATTACAAGATACACAAAATCATAGACTNCGATTAATTACAACAGANGGNGTNTTTTCTATGGATGGATATATAGCAAANTTAGATAAAATTTGTGANCTTGCTAAAAAATATNAAGCATTAGTACATGTAGATGATTCACATGCAACAGGCTTTGTAGGAAAGACAGGTCGAGGCTCAGCAGAATATCATAATGTATTAGATCAAGTTGATATAATTACTTCCACTCTAGGTAAAGCTTTAGGTGGCGCCTCAGGTGGTTTTACGTCTGCTAAAAAAGAAGTTGTGGAAATGTTAAGACAAAAATCTAGACCTTATTTATTTAGTAATTCTTTAGCTCCCGTAATTGTTGCTTCATCTATTAAAGTATTAGATATATTGAAAAATAGCAATACGCTGATTCATAAACTTAATGAAAATACAATTTATTTTCGTGAAAAAATAAAAAAAATGGGACTCAATATTAAAGATGGAATACATCCAATTGTGCCTATTATGATTGGTGATGCAAAAATTGCACAAAAAATGGCAGAAGAACTATTAGAAGAAAATATTTATGTAATTAGTTTTTCATACCCAGTTGTTCCAAAAAATGAAGCTCGTATTAGAGTACAAATTAGTGCTGGACACTCAAAAGAAGATCTAGATTTAGCAATTAATGCATTCCATAAAATTGCTAAAAAATTAAATTTAATTGATTAATCTGCTAATTGTAAAGGATGAGGAAAGGCCAAGNACTCCCAAATTTTTAAACCCNAAATTCATTAAATAATTGTCGTATCTNGCAGATAANCCAAGGCTTANGCCTGTAAAAAAATCATTATTAAAATCTCCATAATATAAATCCTTTGATAAGGAAGAAAATCCAAATAATATTGATGAATGCTCAAATAAAAATAGCTCTGCAGTTAAATGAATAATATTATTATTATCAAAGTAATCATGNTTAGCNCTAATAATAGCATTAATATATTTNGGTAAAATCATAATTTTATATCCGTACAATACAGGAAGGTTTTCATCAAAATTGGTATAATTATCTATAATAAGTCCATAATTATCTAGAAATACTTGTGCTAAAAAACGTTGGTTATGATAATATAAACTCAATTTTGTAGCAATAGCANTAGAATTATAAGTATCTATTTCACTATATATATATTTTAAATCAAAACTAGTATNCCAATTATTATTNATACTTTTAGCTAATCTATGATGTGCTATATAATCTTTTGATGAAAAAGTATATCCTGATTCAGAATCATCAAAATTTCCATAGTTNATAATAGATAGACTAGATGACGCCTCATAAGAACTAATTTGATAAAAATAATCAAATACACCTATATTAATTGAGTTGGGCAAGGTAATATAATGTGATGAAATTTTATGAGAATATCTTGATTNTAAGACNATTCTTTTACTTAAAANATAGTCATTATCATTTGAAATTAAATGAACTGTAGAGTTGGGNAATAAAAATCCATTATAACTAGTATTAGCATATGGAAGAGCAAANATTACNATTAATAAAAAAATACGCATTAGGATTAATTTAAGTCTCATTTTTATAAAACTGAAATAGAATCAATATCAATTAATAANCTTACTTTTTTATTAATTAATTGTGATTTTCTATCTTGTATTTTTTTTATTTTAACAAGGCTACTTTTTAATTTTTCAGGTTTAATTTTAAGTAAAATGTGATATCGTGACTTATTAGATAAACGTTCAATTGGGCANGGTAAAGGCCCAATAATAGAATCAGAAAAATCTGTTTNAAGTAATTTGTGTATTTTATTTGCACTTGATATACATTGCTTAATATCAGTCGCTTGAAAAAGAAAACGGATTAATCGTACAAAAGGTGGATACTGTAAAGATTTACGACTTTCTAAATTTAAATTATAAAATTTCTTTGATTGATAATTTGTAGCCATCTGAATAAGATGGTTATCTGGGTTATAAGTTTGTATAATAGCTTGACCTATTTTCTCTCTTCTTCCAGAGCGTCCAATAACTTGATATATCAGTTG
Source organism: Fidelibacterota bacterium (assembly GCA_002710085.1). Next base: position 7,097 of record PAOX01000033.1, on the reverse strand, counting down.
AAACATTTTTTCATGAGATCTGTAATCTGGTATTAACATGCCTAATTCAGCATTCATAACAGCTACTAATGTAATGTTACTAAAATCTAAACCCTTGGCAATCATTTGAGTGCCTAACAAAATATCATATTCNTTATTTTTAAATCTAGCTAAAATATCATTTTGTTTTTTCATAGAATTAGCAGAATCTGAATCCATTCTTAAAATTCTAGCATTTGGAAGTATTTGATTTAAAATTGACTCTATTTGTTCAGTGCCATATCCTAAAAATTGAATATCTTTTTTAGTATATTCATTAAATGAATATTTTTTATTACAATGATGACAAATTAATTGATTTAACTGCGCGTGAAAAGTTAAAATCACATCACAATTTTTACATTTTAATATATCATCTGATTCAGTGCACACTTTAATAGATGAAAAGCCTCTTCTATTATGTAAAATTAATATTTGTTCTTTTTTTTGTAATGATTCATCAATTTTATTAATTAAATATTTACTAAATAAATTTTGATTATCTCTACTTTGATTCATATCCACAATTTTTACTTTAGGTAGTTGAGCATTACCATAACGTTCATTTAATTCATGTATGTGATATTTATTGATAATATTGGCATTATAATAGGTTTCTAAACTAGGTGTTGCACTTCCTAATAGAATTAATGCCTTTGAATATTGAGCTCTGATAATTGATAAATCTCTTGCATGATAACAAGGTTGACGTTCAGTTTCTTTATATGAAGAATCATGCTCTTCATCTACAATAATTAAACCTAAATTATGTAATGGTGTAAATAAGGCACTGCGAGCACCTACAATAATGTATGNTTCTCTTNTTTGTAATTTATTTAAAACTTTTCTTTTNTATAAATCAGTAGNTTGGCTATGCCATAATAATACTTTATCACCAAAATANGATTGAAATCTAGAAAAAATTTGAGATGAAAGGGCAATTTCAGGTATTAAGACTAAACAAGATTGTTGGTTTGAAATTGTATTTTGGGCTAGCTTTAAATAAATCTCTGTTTTTCCACTTCCTGGAACTCCATATAAAAATTGAGGTTTAGTATCTTGTTTATATAATTGATTAATTCTATTATATATATGATTTTGACTATTAGTTAAAATCAGGGAGTCTAGTGGCTTAGTAGTGTAATCATTGTTCGTAATCTTATCATTTTTAACTGTATTATTTTTAAAAGCCCAAGATAAGGTAGTTTGTGTAATCTTGCCAATAGGAGTTATATAATAATTAGACATCCATAATAATGTTTTCCATAAATCATGTGGCACAATATTACTTAAATCAATAGATATAATATTATTTATAGGTCCTTTAAATGAAATTGTAGAGGAGGTAGATACTACAAACCCTTTACATAATTTATTTTTAAATTTAGCTTCAACTAAATCACCAGATTTAAGGCTATCAACTAATTCATCAGGTACACGATAAGTGAAAGTTTTATTAATAAAAAAGGGAAAACAAACTTGAGCATACATATATTAATTTAAAATTATTCTGATAANGCTTTAACTTTAACTTTAACTTTTGCNACNACATCCTTATGTAAAAATATATCTATATGATGATTCCCAACAGTCTTAATAGGTTCTGCAATAGCAATATCTTTTTTCTCTATATTAAATCCATTCTCTAATANTTGATCAGAAAGCATCTGAGTAGTAACTGAGCCAAATAATTTGTCTTCTTCTGAAGTTTGTAATTCAAACTTTAAAGATACTTTATTTAATTTGTTACATACCTCTTGTAATTCAGCTACTCTTTTAATTTCNTTTTCTTTAGATTGTTGAATCTGATATTCTGCTTGTGCAATATTTCCTTTAGTAGCATAAATAGCTAAATCATTAGGGATTAAGTAATTTCTTGCATAGCCCGATTTAACATTTACTAGCTCTCCTGGGTCTCCTAAACCACGTACACTTTGTAATAAAATAATTTTCATTTTACTTTTCTCCCTTTATATATTTCTCGGATCAACATGATATGGAAGCAATGCAATATTACGTGCTTTTTTAATTTCTTTAGCAATTAATCTTTGATACTTTGCAGATACTCCTGTTACATAACCTGGAATTATTTTCCCTTGATCAGTTAAAAATTTTCTTAAAAATTTATATTCCTTATAATTAATCATTTTAACTAAATCTTTATTTTCCTTAAAAGGACATATTTTTTTTTGATAAGATAATCCTGCCATAATTAATTCTCCTCTTTATTAGCTTCAGAAGATTCATCTGTCTCACTGTCTAACACTTCTGTGCTATCTTCTGTAGATTTTTCTGTAGGTTTTTCATCACTAACAGATTTAGTATTATCTGATTGAGTATCATCAGTTAACCCTAATTGGTGATCTAATGAAGCAACATCAGATAATAATTGCTCTTTATCAATTTTAGTTGTTAAATAAGCTAAAATATTAGTGTTGTGATCTAATGTTGTGTTCAGCTCTTTATTCTTAGATCCATCAGCTTCAAATTGTAATAATACATACATCCCATATTTTTCTTTGTTAATAGGATAAGCGAGTTTTTTCTTCCCCCATGCCTCAATATTATGGGTTTTCCCACCTAATTCTTTTAAGGTTGATTCAACAGATAAAATTAAATCTTTTAATCTACCAGCCTCTAAAGCAGGATGTACAATATACATCGTTTCATAATATGCCATAAATAAATCTCCTTTATATAATTGAAGACGCTATAACTAGCGCAACAACTGACATTAATTTAATTAAAATATTTAGTGAAGGNCCTGAAGTATCTTTAAATGGATCTCCAACNGTNTCNCCNACAACNGCAGCTTTATGAGCATCCGTTCCTTTACGNCCTTCTTCTTCTATAGTTTTTTTAGCATTATCCCATGCTCCACCAGCATTTGATTGGAAAATTGCCATTAANACACCACANGNTGTAACTCCAGCTANTACACCNCCAAGCATTTCTTTTCCACCANCAAANCCAATNAAAATTGGAATAAATACAGCCAATAAGCCAGGNAATACCATTTCTCGTATTGAAGCTTGAGTNGAAATTNCAACGCANTTATCATATTCNGCTTTTCCATCTGCTGCATCAAATATTTTTCTATCTTCCTCTGTNGCNGAACTTAAATCNGCATTATATTTTTTCATGATTTCNAAAGCTGCTTTTAATGCTGGNATATCATTAAACTGTCTTCTAACTTCTTGAATCATACTCATAGCTGCTCTACCAACNGCATTCATNGCTAAAGCTGAAAATACAAACGGAAGCATAGNTCCAATTAATAATCCAACCATTACTTTTGGTTGCATTACATTAATCGCTGTTAAGTCAGCTTTATCTGCAAATGCAGCAAATAATGCAAGAGCTGTTAACGCTGCTGATGCAATTGCAAACCCTTTNCCTATAGCTGCTGTTGTATTACCAACAGCATCTAAAGCATCAGTTCTATTTCTAACTTCAGATGGTAACTCCGCCATTTCAGCAATACCACCAGCATTATCTGAAATTGGNCCATAAGCATCAACAGCAAGTTGAATNCCAGTGTTTGCTAACATTCCTACCGCAGCAATTGCAATACCATATAATCCAGCATAACTATGTGCAATTAAAATAGCTGCTGAAATTAATAAAATAGGAATTGCTGTAGACATCATGCCTATACCAAGGCCAGCTATAATATTAGTAGCTGCTCCTGTTTCTGATTGTTTTACAATATCATTTACAGGCTTTGTTCCTGTGCCTGTATAATATTCTGTAATTTTACCTACTGATAAACCAGCAACTAAGCCAGCTATAGTAGCAAAAAATGCACCCTGTGAATTATATGTAATCCCATCAATCGTCCAGCTATTTGGTAATAAATTGGTAATTATAAAATAGGACGCGATTAACATAAATAGTGCAGATAAAAACTCTCCTAAATTAAGAGCTTTGTGAGGGCTTCCTCCATCATTTACCTTAACAAAAAAAGTCCCAATAATTGAACATAAAATTCCTGTAGCTGCTAACACTAATGGCAATATTACAAAACTCATATCATTACCATTGACAGCAAANATTGCTGANCCTAAAACCATAGTTGCAATGATTGAACCAACATAAGATTCAAACAAATCAGCNCCCATACCNGCTACATCTCCAACATTATCTCCAACATTATCAGCAATAGTCGCAGGATTTAATGGATGATCTTCTGGAATNCCNGCTTCAACTTTACCAACTAAATCTGCTCCNACATCTGCTGCTTTAGTATAAATACCTCCACCAACTCTTGCAAATAATGCAATTGATGANGCCCCAAAAGAAAANCCAGTTAATACTTCTAANCGTTGAGGNAAGCTCCATNCTGTAAAAGTAGANTCATAAAATAAATATAATCCTGTTAAACCTAGCATNCCTAAACCAACAACNCCAAGTCCCATAACAGCTCCNCCTGAAAATGCAATANTAAGAGCTTCNCCAAGTGAATTTTGAGCAGCATTAGTAGTTCTAACATTAGCTTTAGTAGCAACCTTCATACCAATAAANCCGGCTAAACCAGAACATATAGCNCCCATTAAAAAAGANANACCTAAAAGACTNTGACTTTTCCCTGATGCTTCNCCCATNTATCCTAAATATGTTAATAATCCTCCTACAACTATTACAAAAAAAGATAACATTGTATATTCTGCTTTTAAAAATGACATTGCACCATCTGATATATTTTTTGCAATAGTAGCCATTCTTTCATTACCAACAGGCTGGCTAGTAACCCATTTGTCTTTTATAAACACAAAAATTAAAGCCAACAAACCAGATAATAATAAAATTGACTTGTTCTCTAAAACATATTCCATTTAATTGCACTCCTTGTTTTTCTTATTATATTTATTCATTGTTTCATTAATATCATTATTAATTAAAAATTTAATTGCTTCAACAGATTCATTTATAACTGATTCTACAGCATCTTTCTCTTTACTGCTAAAAGGAGAAAGTACATAGGATGAAAGNGATTGTTTGGTTTGATTAGTTGCAATACCAATTTTTAACCTTAAAAATTGATCGTTTTTAAGATGATAAATAATAGATTCTATACCTTTTTGTCCACCTGAACTTCCATTAGATTTAAATCTAATTTTACCTAATGGCAAATCTGCATCATCATACACTACTACGATATCACTAATATCAATATTAAAATAATCCATATAATGTTTTAATGCTATTCCACTATTATTCATATAGCCTATAGGTTTAACTAAGGATATGTCTGCACTTTTTGTATGCATATATTCACCTTTTCCCAGTTTAAATTTCAAACTGAAATCATCTGCTAATTTATCCACGACCCAATATCCTGCATTATGCTTTGTATTGACATATTGTGTTCCTGGATTTCCTAAGCCTACAATAATCATTTATTCAGCATTCTCATCATTGTTTTCATCTGATGCTTCAGCATTATCTGATTCTCCATCTGTGCCTTCAATATCACCTNCCATNTCTNCATCNTCCNNTANNACTTCNTCTGCTTTAGTAGGTTGAATAATAGATACTATTAGTAAATCNTCATCACCNTCTAATGTAANATCNTCTGATACNGANACCTGTGGTAANCGTATTGCATCACCAATATCTAANGCAGNAATATCAATAGTAATGNTCTGAGGAATATTGCCTGGTAAACATGATANTTCTAATTCAGTTNNAACTTGATTTAATACTCCACCTGCTTTGATTCCTTCTGCTTGACCAGTAATTTNAATTGGAACTTTNANTGTNACTGCCTGGTCCATCTTAACNCCATATAAATCAATATGCATCATTTNTTCAGAAATTGGATGGTACTGTACAGATTTAATAATNACATNTCGATCTTTAGANCCCACAGATATTTGGTAAACTTGNGCATCAGNTTTTAATGCTTCNCTCATTGTTTTTTTACTNACACTAAAAGGAATACTNTCTTTTGAATCGTGTGAATAATAAATNCCCGGAATTTCATCCTGATTACGTAAANTTTTCACAAATGATTTTTTGCTACTTAATTCTCTTTTGTTAACTTCAATTTTATGACCCTTCATTTCTATGACCTCATTTTATTTAAATAATTCACTAATTGAATCACCTTNATTAATTCTAANGATAGCTTCAGAAAATACTTCTGCTACNGATATNACTTCTAGTTTATCAAATAGTTTGTCTTTATCTATGTTAATAGTATCACTAACAATAATTTNATNAATTGGAGCTTCTTTTAATCTAGANACTGCTGGACCAGATAAAACTGNATGNGTNGCAANCGCTACTACTGACTTTGCTCCATTATCAATNGCAGTTTTTGCAGCATTACATATAGTGCCGGCTGTATCAATCATATCATCAATAATAAATACATGCNTATTATTTANCTCTCCAATTAAGTTTACTACTTCAGCCACATTATGTTTNGGGCGNCGNTTATCAATTAATGCAAATCCAATNCCTAATTTTTTTGCATATGATTGACTCATCTTTGCACTACCNANATCTGGTGCTAGTACTACTCCATTATCAATANTTAAATTATAATCCTTCAATTTATTAAATAGCACAATTCTAGAATATAAATTATCAAATGGANCATTAGTAAATCCTTGAATTTGTGGTGAATGTAAATCCATTGTAATCATNCTATCCACTCCAGCTGCAGNCATTAAATCTAAAATCATTCTAGCAGATATAGGNACACGAGGCTGATCTTTTCTATCTTGTCTTGNATANCCATAATATGGAATAACGGCCGTAACAGTTTTAGCTGATGCTCGTTTAGCAGCATCTAACATTAATAATAATTCCATTAAATTTTCTGNAGGTGGATTAGTNGATTGAATTAAAAAAACATNCTCACCTCGAATATTTTCTTTAAAGGCAACCCGNAATTCTCCATCACTAAATGTTTCTAAATCAATCTTCCCTAATGGCACGCCCACAAGGTTTGCAATTTTTTTAGAAAGATCTAAATTTGATTTTCCGCTAAATATCTTCATAATGCTGGGGGACAGGGAGTCGAACCCCGATTCCATGGACCAAAACCATGTGTCCTGCCATTAGACGAT
>PAOX01000032.1 GCA_002710085.1 Fidelibacterota bacterium | reverse complement strand
CAATATGATAATAAATCAACTCCAAAGACATCAGATGCTTTATCAAAATAGGCAGGAAGATAAGTAGACTCATAAGGTAAATCTTGAGTCATACCAACATATTGAGAACCTTGACCTGGAAATACTAAAGCTATATTACTCACAATCAATCCCCCATTTAATTAAGCATGATCCCCAGGTAAATCCAGCTCCAAATGCTGTCAATATTAAATTATTACCAATATTTAACATTTTATTTTCATATGCATCACATAATGCAAGAGGTATAGATGCAGCTGTAGTATTTGCATATTTATCAATATTAATTAAAACTTGATTTTTATTTAAACCCATTTTTTTTGCAGTAGCATCTATTATTCTTTTGTTTGCTTGATGTGCAATAAATAAATCTAAATTTTCATTACTAATATTATTATTAGACATAATTTTTTGAGTGATATCATACATTCCTTTAACTGCAGATTTAAATACAGTAGCACCATTTTGTTTTACATAATGCATTCTTTTGCTAACTGTTTCATCTGTTGTAGGATTTAAGCTACCTCCTGCAGGCATATTAAGAAATTTTGCTCCTGAACCATCAACTCCTAATTTGCAATCAATTACCCCATAATCTGAAGATGGTTCAAATAAAACAGCACCTGCACCATCACCAAATAAAACACAAGTATTTCTATCCTGGTAATCTAGTATAGAACTCATTTTATCTACACCAACCACAATAATTTTTTTATATTTTTTTGATTTAATTAAAGCATCTGCAGTTTCTAATCCAAATAAAAAACCTGAGCATGCTGCAGATAAATCAAAACCCCAACAATTACTAATTTTAAAATGATCTTGTATTAAACAAGCTGTTGATGGGAAAATCATATCCGGTGTTATTGTTGATACAATAATAGAATCAATATCACTTGCTTTTATTTTTCTTCTTTCAAGTAATTGCTCAATAGCTTTAATAGCCATATAAGAAGAAGCCTTCCCAAGTTCAAGCTGTCTTCTTTCTTTTATACCTGTTCTAGAAATTATCCATTCATCAGATGTATCAAGATATTTTTCAAATTCAGAATTTTTAATAACTTTTTCAGGCAAGAATTTTCCTACTGCTGTGATATTTGCATTCATAGAATTAAAATTGAAATTTACTTATTAGATTAATGCTAGATAATTTCTCAGCTGTTTTTAATGCATTAAAGATTGAGATTCTTGATGATGCCCCATGAGACTTCAAAACTAATCCATTAATACCTAAAATTGGTGCAGCTCCAGTTTGTTCATAATCGTATACTGATTTTAAACTTTCAATTTGTTCTGTACTTTTTAAATTTAATTTATTTGTAATTAAATTAAGATTATAATTCATCGTACCTTCAATTAATTTTAAAACAATATTCCCAGTAAAACCGTCACAAATNACTATATCAGCTTTANTATCAAAAATATATCTAGATTCAATATTGCCAATAAAATTGGTTAANTCATNATTCATTAANNTATAAGTTTCTTTAATAANNNCTGTNCCTTTATTAGGCTCNGATCCTATATTTAATAAACCAATTTTAGGTTNATTAATTTTTAATTGATATTTTGCAAAAATAGAAGCCATTTTTGAAAATTGAAGTAATTGTTCTGGTTTTGANGANGGNTTTGCTCCAACGTCACCCAATAAAAAATTTCCTTTTTCTNAAGGNATAATAGTNAATAATGCAGGTCTTTTGATACCNTCNATAGTNCCTAAATTAAAAAATGAAGAACTAACTAAACATCCNGTATTNCCAGAACTAATTACTGCATCAACAATATTATCTTTTAATAANCAAATTGNTTTATTCATTGAAGAATCAGGTTTTGTNTTTATNATTTTTGAAGGTTTATCATCAGAAGTCTACTATTTGNGATGTATGAATAATTTCAAAAGTATCATTTGGNATANTNTTATTCTTTTCTAATTCAGGTAAAATATACTTCTNATTACCAACCATATAAATTTTAACNGAACCTTGATTTTTTTTTAAAAAATCAATAGCACCATTTATATTAGATTGGGGAGCATTATCACCACCCATTATATCTAATGCTATTTTTATCATTTATGATTATTGATTATTTTGNAGGATTTTACCTTTATAGTACAAAACACCATCAACATAGTAAGCTCTATGNCTTAGATGTGGTTGNCCTGTTTGAGGNCAAATAGAAACACAANCATTGTCTTTAGCNTTCCAATGNGTTCTTCTTTTTCTACCACGTGTCTTCGACTGTTTTCTTTTTGGGACAGCCATGTTTCTCCTTTAAATAAATACCGCTAATATTATAAATATTTTTCGAAGTAACCAAAAAAAATATTTAATACTTTTTTTTAAATTAATTCAGTTCCAGAAAAGAANAAATTTATTTCTTTTAATGCATTTTCATNAGAATCTGAACCATGCACTGCATTTTCAGATAAACTTGTTGCAAAATCTTTCCTTATTGTTCCTTCANCNGCNTCTTCAGGNTTGGTTGNACCTATCGTCTTTCTCCACTCTTCAACAGCATTTTCTTTACTNAANGCTAAAACCATTGAATGTCCTGANGACATAAAATCAGTTAATTCATTATAAAAAGGCTTATCTGAATGNATAGANTAGAATTCATTTGCCTCATNTTTAGTCATCTTNTTTAATTTTGCTCCAANAATTTTAAATCCTGCCTTAAGTATACGATCATAAATTAAGCCGGTATAATCATTTTTTACTGCATCAGGTTTAATTATAGCAAATGTTATATTATTCATATTAATCCTTTATTTTAATAAATTTTTCATTGTTTCGCCAATTTCAGAAACTGATTGACAGACTGAAATACCACATTCTTTAAGAGCNTTCATTTTTGCCTCTGCTGTATCATCTCCTCCTGAAACAATAGCNCCAGCATGNCCCATTCTTCTTCCTGGAGGAGCTGTTTGACCTGCAATAAAACCAACAATTGGTTTAGAAACATTGTTTTTAGCCCAATTAGCNGCCTCTACTTCCATTAAACCTCCAATTTCTCCAATCATAACAATTCCTTCAGTATCTGGATCATTTTCAAAAAGTTCTAATGTNTCAATCATATTTGTACCAATAATTGGGTCACCACCAATACCTATTGCAGTAGTTTGTCCNAAACCATTTTTAACCAATTGATCTATTGCTTCATAAGTTAAAGTTCCAGATTTTGAAACTACTCCAATATTTCCTTTTTTACATATAAATCCGGGCATAATNCCAATCTTTGCTTCATCGACTGTAATAATACCTGGNCAATTAGGNCCAATTAAACGAGAATCACTTTGATCTAATATTTTTTTAACTACCATCATATCATTAACAGGAATTCCTTCAGATATACAAATAATAACCTCAATTCCCGCATATATTGATTCAATAATTGCTTCAGCTGCAAATTTTGGAGGAACAAAAATAATTGAAGTATTTGCTCCCTGAGAATTTTTTGCTTCTTCTACTGAATTATAAACAGGTATATTGTGGTCAGTAGCANTTGTACCACCTTTTCCTGGAGTTACTCCAGCAACNATATTTGTTCCATAGTCAACCATTTGATTTGTATGAAAAGTTCCTTCTGAACCTGTTATGCCNTGTACTACAACTTTAGAATTTTTATTAACTAATATTGACATGTTTTTCTCCTAATTTTCTGATGCTAAAACTACTTTTTTAGCTGCATCAAGCATTGAATCAGCAGGAATTATTTCTAGTCCTGAGTCTGAAATTATTTGTTTTGCAAGTTCAGAATTAGTTCCTTCTAATCTCACTACAACAGGCACATTTAAAGATAATTCCTTAACCGCCTGTATAACTCCTTCTGCAACTCTATCACAACGAACAATCCCTCCAAAAATATTAATCAAAATTGATTTTACATTACTATCACTTAAAATTATTTTGAATCCATTCTTAACAGTTTCTGCGCTAGCTGCTCCACCAACATCTAAGAAGTTAGCAGGATCTCCTCCATTAATCTTAATAATATCCATTGTAGCCATTGCTAATCCTGCACCATTTACCATACAACCTACATTTCCATCTAGTTTTATATAATTCAGACCAAATTTACTTGCTTCGTACTCAGCTTCATCTTCTTCATAAATATCTCTCATTTCTATAATGTCTGAATGTCTATATAAAGAATTAGAATCAAAATTCATTTTTGCATCAACAGCNATAATTTTTTCATCATCTGTTTCTATTAAAGGATTTATTTCTAATAAAGAAATATCCTTCTCTTTAAAACATGTATACATGCTCTTTAAAATATTCATAGCTTCTTTATATTGCTCTTTTTTAAGGTTTAAACCTCTAACTAACTTTGCTAACTGAAAACTTCTAAAACCTTCTAATGGATCAATCCATACCTTAATAATTTTATCAGGAGTATTTTTAGCTACTTCTTCAATCTCCATACCACCTTCAGTACTCACCATAAATACATCTTTNCCCGTTGTTCTATCCATAGTAATCCCAACATAGAATTCTTTTGCAATATCAAAAGCTTGAGTTATATATACTTTTTTTACTTCTTGACCTGAAGGTCCTGTTTGATGCGTAATTAAATTCATACCTAAAATATTTTCACAAGATTCAAAAGCATTATCAGCATTAGGGCAGAATTTAACTCCCCCACCTTTTCCTCTACCTCCTGCATGTATTTGCGCTTTCACAACTACATCTTTAGAATTAAAATCTTTTTTAACTTTTTCTATAGTACTCTTAGCATCATCAATATTTTCTATTATATAACCATCTTGAATAGGAATGTTATATTCTTTTAATATTGATTTTGCTTGATATTCATGAATTTTCATTTATCTTCCTTTTGTTATAATAGTTCCAGCTTTACCTTTAATAGCTTCTTCAATCTTATTTAATGAAGTTATCACAACCTTTTGNCCATGATGTTCTAAAAAATAATTCGCAGCATGAATTTTAGGAAGCATTGTNCCTTCCCCAAATTGATTTTGATTAATCCATTCAACAAGTTCATTTGTATCTGTTTTTGAAATTTTAACCTGATTGTCTGTACCATAATTTAAGCATACATGATCAACATCAGTAATAATAAATAATTCTTCTGCCTTTATAACTCTCCCAAGAAGAGCTGCGGACATATCTTTATCAATAACGGCATCTAAACCATGTAANATATTATGTTTATCTTCAAAAGCTGGAATTCCACCACCACCNCCAGCTATAACTATAGTTCCAAAATCAACTAAGTGTTTTACTGAATTACCGTTAAAAATATATAAAGGCTTAGGTGAAGAGACAACTCTTCTCCATACTCCATTTTCTTGTTCTTTTATATTCCACCCATGTTCTATTGATAATTTTGTAGCTTCTTCTGTATTATAAGTTTTACCAATATACTTTGTTGGATTTTGAATAGTAGGGTCATCTTTATCAACTATAACTTGAGATATAAAAGTAACCACNTCTCGATCAATATCTTTTTTCTGNAGTGCATTTTGTAATGTTTGTTGAATCATATATCCTATAGCACCTTGAGTGTTAGCAACTAAAATNCCTAATGGAAGCGAAGGGATTTTATCTTTTGTAATTTCATTTTTTAACAATTCAGCTCCTACTTGGGGGCCATTTCCATGAGTTATACAAATATTATATCTCTCNTTTATAAAATGCATCATAGCATCTAGACTTTCTCTAGTATGTTCAAATTGTTTTTCTATATCNCCAGACTCATTCTTAGGACTTATAGCATTACCTCCAAGAGCAATGATTACAGTAGGGTTTTGTCTTGACATTATACTAAACCTCTTTTAATTGGTAATGTCATACATCTAGGTCCACCTCTTCCTTTTACTAATTCAGAACCATCAATGCTAATCACAACTTTAGAATCACTTCTTAATATTTTTTCAAAAGTTAGTGGGTCTTTGTAGAGCGAATGAGAACTTATATGTTTATATCCATTTTTTTCTAATTCTAAAATGGTATAATCATTNCAATTATACATGATNACTTTNCCAGGNTCTAAGACAAATGAATTAGCTCCATCTGTTAACTGTTCTCTTAATTTAAAATTACTTTCTAAACCACCACATGAAATAAGATTAAACCCAAAATCTTNTAATAATTCAACAAAATTCATTCTATGCTTGGTTAAATTTGTAGCTTTTGATTTTTTTGACGCACAATATACAGCTAACTGATCAATGTTATAATTCTCATGATTAAATAAAATTCCTTCATCATAAGAAGTTTGTGTAAATATAGTATCTAAGTGCATCATTGCTCGTTCTTTAGGTAAATCAATAGCAATTATATGCTCAAATGATTGATTAAAGATATGTGGTATAATCAAATCAATAGCTTCCTTTGAAGTTCTTTCACTAATACCAATTAAAACTATATCTTTATTGATAACAAAAATATCACCACCTTCTAATGATAAACCTTTGCCTACTTTTTTAAAATCAATAATCTCACATTCTTTATATTCTGAATGATTAGTAAAAAAACTTTCAGATAAAAAATTTTCTGTTTTTCTTACTGCGCTGCTACTTGAAGTTAAATAAATTTGATTACCAATGATAGCAGCAATATCCCTTGGATACATTAAGTTAATTAATGGAAATTCACTAAAAATGTTTTCATTTTTTGAAATATCTAAAAATGATTGTCTTATATCAATACATGAATCTTTATTATAAAAATTAATAATATCTCTAAAGGTTTCATGTTGCTCTTTTGCAATTTTGATATCAACTAAATCATCAAATAATAAAAATTTTTGATTAATTGTAATATTATTTTCATTAATTGAAAAAGGTTGCACATCTGATGGTAGCACTAAATTATGTTCTTCTCCTGGAGAATAAACATATACTCTTTCTATAGGACCTATTTCTGAAAATATTTCTGGTTTCATTTATTTTTCATCCATAAATGGATATCTGTAATCCTCAGGAGTATTAAATGTTTCCTTTACAGTTCTAACAGAAGTCCAACGAAGCAAGTTAAGAGAAGAACCAGCTTTATCATTAGTTCCAGAAGCTCTTGATCCCCCAAAAGGTTGTTGACCTACAACAGCGCCAGTAGGTTTATCATTAATATAAAAATTACCTGCAGCATGCTCAAGCAATCCTTTTGCATGTAAAACTGCTTCCTTATCATCACCAAAAACAGCTCCTGTTAAAGCATATGGAGATGTAGAATCAATTAATTTGCATACTTCATCCCAAGATTCTTTATATATGTATATTGTTAAAACAGGGCCAAATATTTCTTCTTCCATTGTTTTGAAATGCGGATTAGTAGTAATAATAGTAGTAGGTTCAATAAAATAACCTGTTTCTTTGTTATAATTACCACCAGTAATAATTTTAGCATCATCAGCATTATTAGCAAAATTGATATATGATGTAATCTTATCGAATGAATACTCATCAATTACAGCATTCATAAAATTAGAAAAATCATTCACATCTCCAACTTTAATAGTTGATACTTCTTTTATGTAATCATCTTTTATATCATTCCACACATTTTCCGGAATATAACATCTTGATGCAGCAGAACATTTTTGACCTTGATATTCAAATGCACCTCTAATCATTGATGTAAACAAAGCCTTTCTATTGCTTGACTCATGAGCTAAAATAAAATCTTTACCACCTGTTTCTCCAACAATTCTAGGATATGATCTATAGTTTTGTATATTTTCTCCAATAGATTTCCACATGCCTTGAAAAACTTGAGTAGAACCAGTAAAATGAACTCCCGCTAAATCTTTATTTAATATAACTTGATTTCCTATCTTACTTCCACTTCCAGGAATAAAATTAATAACTCCATCAGGTAAACCTGCTTCTTTAAATAATTTCATTAAAAAATACCCTGAATAAACTGAAGAAGATGCAGGCTTCCATAAAGATACATTTCCAAAAAGTGCAGGAGCACTAGGTAGATTTGCAGCAATTGAACTAAAATTAAATGGTGTAACAGCAAAGATAAATCCTTCTAACGCCCTGTATTCCATTGTGTTTTTCATTCCTTCAGGAGAATATTTAGGTTGTTGATCAATAATTTCAGTTAAGTATTCACAATTAAAATTAAAAAAATCAATTAATTCACAAGCTGAATCTATCTCTGCTTGAAAAATATTTTTGCTTTGCCCCAACATTGTTGACGCATTAATGATATCTCTATATGGGCCTTGTAATAATTCAGCCATTTTTTGAAAAATTTCAATTCTTTTTTCAATAGAAGTTTTAGACCATGTCTTCCAAGTTTCTAAAAGATTTTGAATAGCCATATCTACTTCTGTTGATGAAGCCTTATGATAATGAGCTAAAACATGCTTATGATTATGTGGCATAACACATTTACCTAAATCATTTGTTCTTATTTCTTGACCACCAATTATGATTGGAATATCAATACATTCATTACTCATTTTTTCTAACTGTTCTTTTATTGTTTGTTTTTCACTTGAACCTGGTAAATAACCTTTGATTGGCTCATTAATAGCTTTAATCATTTAATTTTCCTTAAAATTTTACTGAAATTAATGTAATATTTAATGCTGAATTTACCTATATATTAGACTAGGGAACAAGATTTATTGAAAGAGAATTTTATGTTATCAAAAAATCCATATAATGAACAAAATATTAAAGAATATAAAAACTATAATCAAGACAAGGTGCTTTATTTATTAAAAAATGCTCAAAAATCTTTTATTACATGGAAAAATATCTCAATTAAAAATAGAATCAAAATAATAGATGTCATTAAAAATAATCTCCAAAAAAGAAAAAAAGATTGCGCAGACCAAATTACTCTTGAAATGGGAAAGCCTATTAAAGAATCTATTGCTGAAATNGATAAATGTGTTTGGCTTTGTGACTANTATATTGAAAATTCAGAAAAATTTTTAAAATCAGAAATTATAAAAACTGATGCAAAAAAAAGTTATNTATCNTTNGAACCANTAGGTGTTATACTNGGAATTATGCCTTGGAATTTTCCTTTTTGGCAAGTTTTTAGATTTGNNATTCCTGCAATATTAGCCGGAAATACTACCNTAATAAAACATGCATCAAATGTGTCTGGATGTTGCTTAATAATTGAAGAGATTTTTTCTAATAACATNAATTACCAACTATTATCTTCATTATTACTACCTGCATCAAAAATTNAGCCTATCATTACANANCCTATTATAAAAGCTATATCTTTAACTGGNAGTGAAAAAGCAGGAAGTAGTGTAGCNGCTATTTCTGGCTCTAAGATTAAAAAAGTACTATTAGAGCTAGGAGGTGCTGATGCTTTTATAGTCTGTGAAGATGCAGATATAAATACAGCAGCATATAAGGCTGTATTAGCAAGAATGCTAAACACAGGACAAAGCTGTATCGCTGCTAAAAGATTTATTGTACATAAAAATATAAAAAAACAATTTTTAAAAAATATTATAGATATATTAGATAATATGCATTTAGACAATCCAATAGACCCTAAAACACAAATAGGCCCCTTAGCACGAAAAGATATTTTAGATGATATAAACAACCAATTAAAAGATGCTATTGATAAGGGTGCAAAATTATGTTATCAAATGAAAACTATACCAAAACATGGATATTTCTTTGCTCCATCTATAGTAGAAAATATAGACTCATCTATGGATATTTATCATAATGAAACATTTGGTCCTTTGTTTACTATTTTAACCTATACTGAAGAACAGGAAGCTATAAAAATAGCAAATGATACAAAATATGGGCTTGGAGGAAGTATATGGAGCAAAAATACAAAAAATGCAGAAAAAATGGCTCATCAAATATATACAGGAGCGGTCTTTATAAATGAATTTACAAAATCTGATCCTAGACTACCATTTGGAGGGGTAGGAATCTCAGGTTTTGGAAGAGAATTAGGCCCATATGGAATAAAAGAATTTGTTAATGTGAAAACAATTTATATTAATTAAATTATTACTATGCAGTATTTACTAGATCATATAATTATCCAACATTTAGGTTATCTTTTTACCTTTTTAGCGCTATCAGTTAAAGATATGCTAAGACTGAGAATTATATTAGCAATAGCACAAGTTCTTGCAGGATTGTATCAAGCTCAAATAGGTAGATATGACGTAGTGTTATGGAATGGAGTTTTTACTGTAGTCAATGTTTACCATATTATTAGAATTATAAATGAAAGAAAAATTATTTTTGTTCCAAATGAGATTAAAGATATATATGAAAATATTTTTAGCGATTTTACAACGAAAGAATTTATGAATTTTTGGAATTTAGGTATATATAAAGATTCTAGTGATTCTTTATTAATAAAAGAGGGAAAAAAACAAAATCATTTATATCTAATAATAGATGGACAAGTTACTGTTAAAAGAAATGATAAGATTTTAAATTCTCTTGGAAGAGGAAAATTTGTTGCAGAAATGAGTCTAATAACAAATGAACCAGCAACAGCTGATATATATTCAAATAACAAAATGAAATATATTTGTTGGAATCAAGATGAACTTAAACACTTTCAAGTATCAAATAAAGATTTATGGATAAAATTACATAATATTCTAAGTAAAGATTTAATTCACAAAATCAAAACTACTAATAAAAATTAAAATTCTCCCATTGTTGCTAAACTATTATTAGATGCTCTATTTAATAATTTTTCTTGCCCGGCAGTTCTATTTGATCCAGACCATGCTTGTAAAGCATCTTGTTGTAATGCTCTCCCATATGAAAATGTTAAATTCCAAGGTAAATCCTGATGATTTAAATTCATAGCATTCAAATGTTTTGTAGCTACATCACTACTTTGACCTCCAGATAAAAATGCTATTCCAGCAACATTGTCAGGAACGTGCTCTTTAAAACATTTAATGGTTAAACTTGCAACTTCATCAACACTAGCTTGATTTGAACACAACAATCCTGAAATAATCATATTTGGCTTTAAAACAATACCTTCTAACATAACATTTAAACGAGATAGTTGATCAAACAAAATATCTAAAGTTTGGCATGATACTTCATAACATCTATTTATATCATGACTTCCATCCATTAATACTTCAGGTTCAACAATCGGAACGATTCCGTTTTCTTGACATAATGCCGCATATCTAGCTAAAGCATGTGTGTTTGCTTCAATAGCACCAAGACTTGGTAATGTATCATCAATATTTATAACAGCTCTCCACTTTGCAAACCTTGCTCCCATATCAAAATATTCTACTAATCTTTCTCTTAATCCATCAAGACCTTCAGTAATTTTTTCATTAGAAAAACCAGCTAAATCTTTTGCACCTGTATCAACTTTAATACCTGGGATAATACCCTTTGATGTCAAATATTCAGGAAAGTTAATTTTATCATCGCAAGTAGTCGACTGCCTAAAAGTTTCATCAAACATAATAACGCCACTAATATATTCTTCAATACCATTTGCACCAAATAGCATATCTCTATATTCATTTCTATTTTCAAAACTTGATTCAACACCTATAGAATCAAATCTTTTCCCACAAGTA
>PAOX01000031.1 GCA_002710085.1 Fidelibacterota bacterium | reverse complement strand
ATCCATAAACATCATTTTCAAAAACTCGCACTTCTTTTAAAATGTCTAATTCTTTAATCAGAGCAAACCATATCCATTTTGACAAATTTTCAGTTGTTGGACTTTCTAATCCTGGAATTTCGTTTAAATACTTATGATCAAGAACTTGATATACTAACTTATCAAAGATTTTATCTATATCAAAAAAATCCATCACAAAATCATTCTCAGAATTTAATTGACCCTCTATTTTAATGGTAATATGAAAAGTATGTCCATGAAGATTTGCACAAATATGATTTGGATCTATCTTTGTTAATTTTCTAGCTGCTTGAAAAGTATATTTTCTTACTAAAATCATAAAGCTTTCCTTTATGTTAATTACTTAACTAACATTATTTTATTAGACTTATAGTTATTATTATTTGATAATCTAACAAAATAAATGCCACTTGAGTGCATTGATGCATCCCAGCTGTACAGATGTCTGCCAATACCTTTTGTACCATCATAAAGCTCTTGAATTAAAGCTCCTTGAAGATCATATATTGATAAATTAAATGTCTCATTACTAGCAATATCAACTTCAATATTTACCTTTGGATTGAATGGGTTTGGATAAACAGAAGCGATATTAAAAGATTCAGGCAAATATTCAAATTCTGTATCAAGCAAGGTTATCGCTTCAAAATAACCAGTCCTTTTATAATTACCTCTATACATAGACCAATAATCAGAATTGTTCCCATTTTCATTTTTAATATCATACGCATAAAGCCCTGTACTTGCTCCAACCAAAACCTCTAAATCACCATCTAAATCTATATCCCCTATTGAAGGTGATGCTGTAAAAGGAAATTCTATTGTCATTGGAAAATTGTTTAAAAGATCACCATTTTCATTAAATGCATAAAATTTACCCTCAGATTGACCAATAACAATATCTGTTAAACCATCTGCATCTATATCTGATATTGAAGGACTACCTTTAACTGGCCCCCCCAAATCTTTTGGCCATCCAGATACATCATTACCATTAGTATCGATCATATACAAAAACCCATCAGAAGAACCAAACACAATCACTGTCCCGTACTGTCTATGCTCAAACACAGATGGGCTCTCTACATCACCACCTGTTTCGTAAATAAATTGCTGAGACCCTAAAGTAGGATTAAATGCATACAAATTATTATCCTTAGAGCCTGCCACAATAAGATATTCATCATCTATAAACTCAATAATAATTGGAGCACTTCTAATTTTACCTCCTAATTCATAAACATCACCAAGGTTACCAGAATAAGAAAGCACTTCCAAAGTATTGTTATCTGTACCAAAAACAATCTCATCTAATCCATCGCCATTTAAATCATGAACAGCTACACCTTTTTGAATTTTTTTACCAATAGTTACATTGTCAACCAAATAATCTTCATCTAATTCAGACCAAAAAGCTCTATATATTTTTCCATCACTATCAAACGAAGCAAAATAAACATTTTTATCAGAATCGATCGCAGGAACTCCTGTTAAGAATTCTTCTGTATCTAACTCATAAATCACATTCCCTAAATGATTAAATATATAGAAAAAGCCATTTTTAGATGTAATAGCAATTTCTAAATCTCCATCACCATCTAAATCATCAATTGCTGGAGCCCCCCATATTTCATCACCCATATCATAAGAATTGTAATATGACATCCATTCTTGATTTAAGATATAAAACATACCTGAATTATCACCAAAGATAAGTTCAATTGTCCCATCTTGATCAATATCAACTATTGTTGGAGCACAAAATACTTGATCAGTAGTTTCATATGGAAAACCTTGTTGATTAATAGAGATATTAAAATCATACTCAACTGTATCTGTATAATCGAAATCTCCAAAATTGTCTTGATAAACAGTAGCAGATATACTCATACCCATTACAAATTCACCAATTGGAGCATCATCATTAACCTTTATATCAAAAGAAAATAATGCAGATTCTTGACCTGCAGGAAGCTCTTCTATAAACACTTCCTCACTTAATATCTCAAAATATTCATTGTTTTCTAAAGAGGCAGTCAATGCATAAGCAAAACCATCAACTGAAGTGTTTTCTATTACAAAATTTAATGTTGCTTCCTCACCAGGATTTAAAATTCCATCACCATCTGTATCATTTACTAAACTTCTGAAATCAGCATTTAAAAAGATAGGTAAATATTTAAAAGAAATTGTCTCCCCCGCTATACCAACATCTTTAATATACAAACCACCATCACAACCATTTGAATCATCACAAGAATTACCACCACCTAAATTTCCTGGATACAAAAATGCTGAAGGGTTAGTTTGATCATTAATTTTTGTTCTTCCTACATTTTCGCTAAAGATAGCCTGACCTAGATTTCCATTAGTGTCAGCATCACCGTTTGGTCTATATATATAAACTTCATCAGGAGGGCCTTGTGCATTACCGCTGCAACATGTGTTGATTCTATAAACAAGTAAGCCATCATCATTACCTGGAGTCGTATTTTCATACAACCCTTGTTTAACTCTATACTCAACTACAAAATATTGATTATTTGTATAAGGAGATCTTAATCTGTAAGCATAATTTGTAGAATCATGTAAGGGATTTAACTCATATACTCCAGGACTTTCAAGAAGTGGAATATCATATAAATTTCTTTGCCCATCACCATTGGTATCCTGTATCCAACTACCATATTTAGCTTTCATAAATGCACCCATGTATCCTGGCATCTCTCCAGAAGCATCCATTACATCCCATCCACCACAAGCAACAGGAGCACCTGTATCGTTATAATGATATAAATCAGGAGCGCTTAATGAATGATTAAACTCATGACATAACGTTCCTACAGTAAAATATCCACCTGTTTCCATATTAAAGTTATAATCCCAAACTTGTTTTCCATGAATAGTAACATATTGAGAATACAAACTCCATCTATGAGGCCATAATAAATCAGCCCAAGCTCCAGGACTTCCATAAACTAAAAAAGTTACGTTATCAACCCTACCATCATTATCCCCATCAGTAACNAAATCTAAAGGTACTTCATCTTCAATAAANTGTATAGCTTTTCTAAGNANAGTATGNTCTCTTTCAGTACGNTCNTTCGTATATCCATCAGGNTTAGATTGNGCATTATAGGGCTCATAATAACTTCTTGGNTAATCATCNTGNTAAGATACNACAGTNTCACCNTTTGCTAATGGAAAATGAGTTGTAGGCGCATCTAACATACCATAAGAAACTTCCTGAAAATAATGCCTCATTGAAGGACCTTCTGGCAAATTAAATGGGGTATCATAATATGTAAAACTACCCGTAAACTCNTCTTCATCAGCAAATCTAATAAATACATTCAAATTATTTACTGTTCCTAAAGTAGGAGTTCTTTTAATATCATTTTCTANATANTCATCTCTNATTGCNAAATAATCTTCTTTTGGCAATTTNATCCATTTTCTAATACCTAACATCTCTGGATTAGCCTGTCCAACCCTATGAGATGAAGGGTTTAAATCCTCATTAGCATAATAACAAAATCCATCAACCTCGCTTCTAACTATTGTATACCCATCTTTATCATGAACCCAATTGTAGAATTCATCCCCAGAAGAAAAACAATCAATAACAGAGCCATCTGGTTGTTTAATTTTTTGAGGAACATCCTTTAGATAAGCTGCAAAAGAAAGTGATAAAATTAATGATAAATAAAAAATAATTCGAAAAGGCATACATAACTCCAAATAAGTAAATAAAATTTAATAGTGAAAATTTATAAAAAGTCAGGCTTTGATACTATATATAAAAATTTAATTTGCTAATACTTTATATAATAGCTCTATTAAAGGAAAGCGATACTCAACATCTCTGTTATTATTATGCGATCTAGATCGGTTAGTAGATTTAGAAGGTTCAAATTTTTTAATTAAGCTCACACTGAATGTAACACCATTATCTATATTACCGTCTAGTGTCGAAAGCTGACAATGATATTTTGCTCTGGCCATAATATTAGTATTGTAAGTTCTCATAAATATGTAACCAACTTGAGCAANTAATGCAGGGCCATGCCTATTCTCAAAGTCTGTTTCTTGATATGGATTACCAAATTGATCAACCTCATCTGAAAGATACTGATCTCCGCTCATATGCCACCCAATTCCATAACCATAAAACATAGAATTGTCAGTTTTATTTTTATAGGTATTGTATGTTAAATCTAACCCAATTTTGGGGGTACGACTAACACTTACAAACGCATCTAAAAGCACAGAATTATTAGATTTTAATTCCCAATTTTGAACATAACCAAAAGTAAGAGGCGATTGATTCCACTTTCTTTTGTTTTCATCATCATAATAATAATAATTTTCTCCACCAAATGGTATTGTATAACCAAGAGTTAGACCAATTCTGAATAGACTTTTTCTTCTTTTTGATACCTCTTCTTCATCTTGAATAATATTATCGATATCTGCAACATCTTCAATTGAGTCTCTATTTATAAGAGACTTAGCTAAACGATAGCTAGCATTTTCCATATCTTCTACATTTAAGGCTGTAATACGTGTTGCAAACTCATCTGAACCGTCAGCATTTTGAATCATTCCTGTAAATATGATTTTTGAGCCTAGAACTCTAATTTTGCTAGTAACAACCTGATCAGTATTATACTCTACAGCTAATGCAATTGCACACTCAGAAGAATAACATATTGCGTTATCCGAAGGGGTAACTAAATCAAAATCAGAATATGTATTAAATCCATCTGTAAACAAAAGATGAATTGCATTTACATCACTGACATTTAATTTACCAGTATCTGAAAGGTCAGCATCAGGATATAACAAAAGAAGTCTTTGGTTTCCAAAAAACATGGAAAATAAAATAAATAATATAATTTTTTTCTTCATATAAATAACTTAATAAATCTTCCTATTTTTATAAAGCTTTTTAACTATTGAACAATGTAACTATCTATTAAATCTAAAGTTTTTGTATAATTATTAATCGGAAATAAATGATCTGATTTTATCATATCTTTAATAACTATACTCTTATTCTTAGCTATAACATGTTTTGATGTTTTTCTTAAAAACACATCTGAATGTTCTGCTCTTATTATCATAGTTTGAACGTTTAAATCTGAAATATGTTTCCAAATAAACATATCATTTACTAATCCTGTCCTGTAAATCTGCGCATCCCATTCGTTATCAAAAATCAACTCAACTTTATTTTTTTTAATTTTAACTAATGAATTAACCAATAATAAAAGATCTTCATCAGAAAATTTAGAAAATACCTTATAGGTTCTATAAGCTTTAAACATTTCTTCAATAGAATTGTAATGCATTTTTTTATTTTGAGCGCGATTTATATAAGGCAAAACATAAGATTGCATCTTAAATAAGCTGATAATTTTCCATGCCATTATAGTTTTAGGTACAAAAAATGTAGGATCCAATAATATAATTTTATCAAATCTCTCTGGCTGTTTTATGGCCGCCTTTAAAAGAAGGTTACCACCTATTGAATGTCCCACCCCAACAATATTGCTTTCACCTTTAATTGAATCTAAATAATCATCTAAAAAAATATCCCAATTAGAGAATTTAACTAAATCATCTTTAGTCCATAAAGGTCTTAATAATGAGGTTTTTACTATACCCCTATTTGATAGCCCATCTAGAAGATTTTTATATGAATTAGGTGTGAAAGAGTTTCCATGTAAAAAATGAATATTCTGGTTGTAATCATGGTTTTGATTGTAAACTGTCAGCAATCTATCTATCCTGAGTATTGCCCTAAAAACATCATAGCATTATTAATTTTATCATATATAACATAAACGAATGGTCTGTTTGCATTAAAAACAAAATGCTTATCTGGTCTAATAGAGGTTACTCTACTAATAATAATAGCTGTCGCTGCTGAGGCTTCAGTACCATTTTCATCAATATTGATATAAGTTTTATGATTCACTACATCAATATAGTGTTTAGGTGGATATTTTTTACATTGTTGCTGAAAATCCCAAAATTTATCAAAATTAGCATCTTTTGGGTTAAAAGCAGTTGGCATACCCATACTCACTAAATAGTCCTTTAATGATATAGAGTAATCTAAATTAAACTTTGGTATAGATATATCACCAAGATCATACTGTAAACTATCCATAGAATTAGATATTAATAGATAATCTAAATTATCAATAAATGTATTTATATCAATNTCTTTAGANGGAAGAAAAATAAACATAGAAACNCCATCACTTTGATATGGTAATTCTAAAAGATGAAAATCANNNTTTTTATAGT
Organism: Fidelibacterota bacterium; assembly: GCA_002710085.1. The sequence continues at coordinate 5,497 of PAOX01000031.1, read as the reverse complement.
GAGCAAATTTATTTTTCTTATTCATAAACATCATTTTAGATGGGTTACTTGAAGAATAGAAAGTTTTAATATTACTTTTTAAAGTATCAAATGGAAATTGCCAGCTATCTTTAAAATAAATAGTATTTAGCAAAGCTTGAGTAGTATTTTTTTTAATATCACTTTCAGATACTATATCTTCAATAGTACCAAAGGTTTTTTCCTTTACCCAATCATTTATATCCTGAATAATATATAACCTATCTTTATAAAAATTGACATAAGATGCTTTTGCATGAAAATTAGAATCAATATAATCAATATACTCTACATTTGGATTGTAACAATTATCATTTTGAATCCAAATACTATTATTAATTTGAAACTTGGAATTTATACTATCATATGGATTAAAAGAATCTGCCTTATCAAGATTTAATGTTACTAATATTTCATCAGCAGTTTCTCCAGAAGCGCCATAATTAACCATCATTAATGCATAAGCAATACTAAAAGGGCTAATCATAAACGTAGAATCATCATTAGAGTTAATCTTTTTAAATAAAGAAACCCCNAATTGATTAAAAGAATCATTNAATGAATAACTTTCAGAATAAGTAAATGATAGAATTGATAAGAAAATTAATATTTTCTTAATCATGAAATTGTTACTCCATCAAAACTAANCCAAGGTAAAATTGAATCACCGAAATCAATATTTTCTTTTGATANATTATTGATATTCATAAACATTTGGCTGATATTACCTGAAATCATAGTCTCAATTATAGGAAATTTTATTTTCCCTTTTTCAATATAATAACTGTTTTTTGCCACACCTGAAAACTCTCCACTATCACTTGGGTTTCCTCCTGAAAAACGACATAACAAAATACCTCTATCAATATTTTTAATCATATCATCTAATGATTCAGTNCCAGGATCAACAATATAGCAACCTCCCTGATTCGCAATACGCTTTCCTCCTGTTTTTTTAGCCCCATACAATGATAATAAGTGAGTATTTAAAACACCATTTTTAATAATATCTACATTTTCGGCTTTATATGTATCACTAGTTATAAAATAACCAGAATCAATCTTGTCATCTGTAGGGTTAGAAGAAAGTGAAAAACTATCACTAGCTATTTTATCTCCAATCTTATTTTTATATATAGAAGTTCCAGAAATTAGCGCACCATCACTTATGCTACCATCAATAAAAGATATAAAATCTGGTAAGCAATGCGGAGTAACAATAACTTGCCCAACAAACTTATCCTTAATAGGAAATGACTTAACCTGCTCTTCAGATTGCTTTAAAAGGTTAGACATGTATCCCTGATCTTTAAAATTATTATCTAATTTTAATCTATTAACACCAGTATAATTAAATGAAGAAGTATTAAGNCCATCTTTTGCAGTAAACATNGCTGAAAACCCATAAAGACCTTTNTTGATTTCAAAATCAACGCCATTACTNTTAGAAACATAAGTTTTTGATGNATTNTGATCTAAAGTAACTGCCTCTAAAATAATTTTTTTATATTCACTTTTAACGTAGTTGTTGAAATCCTCTACNCTATCATACATTAAATTTAAATCGGGAGATATTTGACCTTTTTTAAATATCTCAGCAGGTTGTTTTTCAGAAATAGNATTAGCATCATCTGCTTGAGAAGAATTAACACTATCTATTAAGGATTCTAAAGCGCTATCAATTGAATTTTTATCTATCTTATTTATATTAATAGAACTTTGTTTNTGATCCTTAATCGCTTCTAAACTTAAAGAATTGCTAAAAGTGGTTCTAAATAATGAGATTTTNCCAGATTCAATATTTAACTCTTTTTNTTCAGATTCATTAATAACACCTTCAGCATGATCCATNCCTGANCCTANGAGCNTATCTAAGGCATAAGATAAAGTATCTTTTAAATTCATNTAACGCCCCCCAATATTGAGTTTACACTTAATTGCAGGACCACCCATACCTACAGGAATAATTTGTTTCTTACCACACATACCACCCGAGCTCCAAACCATTTCATCAGAAATCATTGTGACTGTTTTTAAAACATCAAAAGCAATNCCTGATATTGTAGTATCCTTAATAGCNTGTTTTATTTTTCCATTTTTAATTTCATAACCCATAACAACACCAAACATAAATTCACTTGTAGAGTCTGCTTGTCCATTACTNCTTCTNGTTAAATAGTATCCATCATCAATAGATGATATCATATCATTCAATTTATCTTGACCAGGTTTTATAGCNGTATTCCTCATTCTAATTAAAGGTTCATCTGAATATCTGTANGCTCTAGCATTTCCAGTAATATTCATATTTAACTCATGNGCACTATCTTTATTGTGCATATAACTTTTTAATACTCCATCTTNAATAATAGTAACATCTTGAGCTTTTGTACCTTCATCATCAACAAAAACAGGTACTGGNCATATTTTATTATCATTCGTATGAGCATAATCAATTAATGTTACCAAATCGCTAGCAACTGTTTTATTNAGGTAATCACCAGCTACAGAACCTCCCATAACAAGNTCTGCTTCAGTTGTATGCCCTATCGCCTCATGNGCTAAAATTCCTGCTAAATCAGCATCCAATACAACATCATGATATCCCGCCTTTGCATGTACACCAACTGANTTTTGCATNAACTTTTCAACAATCTGATCAATTTTAGGGTAAAAATTTTCTACATTTTCAAAATTATCTTCTAATTGACCCAACCCTCCAAATACATCCATCAATTCTACTGGCTCACCATTTTTTTCAGTTGTTAAAATAATATATANCAACGANCTAGGAGTCATTGAATATGATTCAGTACCAGATGAGGTTAGTAGATTTTTTTCCATATCTAGGTTACTTATAAATATTTTTCTAGATGAAATTTGCTTGTATTTATTNGTTATATAATTATCTANATCCTCTATAAATGATATCCAAAAGCTATTAGAATTTTTATTTTTTTTAGTTGTTAAATCTAATTCATAATTAAATATATCTTCAGGCAAAAGGATTCCACATTTATTTGAATTCCGGCTATTTAGAAATGAAGCATTTTCACTTGANGATTTAATTACTTTACCTATTGAATTATTATTAATCTCAGCATTTGAACAAAAACCCCAATCACCATCTTTAAATACNCTAGACGAAACTCCACTTTCAACAGATTGATCNTTGGTAATTAAACTCCCATTTAATAANCCNACCCTGAAACTTCTATTTTCCTGAACCCTTAATTCTGTATAATACTTAAATGAATTTTTGTATTGATTTAAACTATCTAACATAACTCTCCTATCATTATGATATTGATTTTATAAACAATGTTATNTGTTCTTTATTTATAAAAATATATTCCATTAAATTACTGAAATTGTAACAAATTACNGTTATAATACTACCACTCACAATTAANCCTAAAGAAATAAATAAAAATGATTTGAATGGCTTTAAATATAATAAACTAGAAATCAGTACGGCTGTCCATGCCCCTGTTATAGGTAAAGGGATGCTAACAAATAATGCTAAACCAGTATAAGTCCAATTGTTAAACTTTTGGCTTTTCTTAATTGCCCTGTTTTGCCATTTACTAAAAATAAGCCCAACAATAGGGATCTTATTTATAATAGCAGTTATTCTATCCATTTTATAATAATCAATCAAATAAATTATAATTAGAGCGATTAAAGAATTNCCTATAAAAGAATATATAAATGCTTCTAACCAATGTAATCCAGNAAAAATACCAAATGGTATAGAAAAACGTAATTCNCCTACCGGCATCATTGAAATTAAAAATGTCCAAAATTGCATAAGANCCTTTAATTAATAAATGTTTCAACTATAAATTAGCATAAATATAAAAAAAACCCTCTAAAATATTGAAAAGGAAGACAACAAATGAAACAAATATTATTTAGAGGGCTTTTTATTGCAAACAGATAAACTATTTTATAGATTTTTTAACCGGAGATTGGACCCTTTCTTTTTTCTTAGGCTTATAAACATCAGCACCTTCCATAGTATGTCCCTCACTTTTCTTAGGAGGTTTTACACCATATTTTTTATAAATAGCCTTTCTACGGTTATTGTAATTACTCTTTAAGCTCTTAACATCAGATTTTTGCATATCTTTCAAAGCTAAGATTTTTTCTTTATAATAAACTTTTATTTCATCATAGTCTAATTTAAATTCTTCTTCTAATTCCATCAATTCAACTTTTAAATCACTGTTTTGATTAGCTTTTTTGACTACACCTTTACGTTTTTTTTGAAAAGAAAAAGCCTCACCTTTGTCTTTATTACCACTCACACCAGTATAATCAGAAAACAAAAAAGATACAGATAGACTTAAAAAAGCTATATAGGTTAAACGATTCATTGAAAACTCCTTTTTAAATATGATATCATATTTTATTTAAATAACAAAAATGTAATTAGTTCCAAATAAATTTTATGAATTTATTTTTTAAGTAAAATTTTAAGCATTTTTTGATTCATTTCTTCAATTTTAGATTTTTTTATTTTATCTCTCTTATCGCCTAATAATAAATTTCCAGTATTTTTCTCATTTTCCCATTCAGATACAAAATTACCATTTTTGATTTCTTTTAACATTTCTTTCATTTTTAATTTTACTTGATCATCAATTAAAAATTCACCCTTAGTCAACCCTCCATATTCAGCCAAATTACTTATGGAATTATTCAAAAACTCAAAACCATGCTCATGAAACAAATCAACAATAGACTTAACTTCATAATAACATACAAACCAAGCAACTATTGGACTATAACCTTCTTCAACTAACACATCAAAAGAATTTTTTATTAAAAATGGTATACCTCCTGTTAATATAGCTTGTTCACCAAAGATATCAGAAACTGTCTCTTCTTCGAACGTTGAAATAAACGCACCTACTTTAGTCCCTCCTATATTCTTACTATATGAAAGAGCTATTTTAAATGCTGTCTTAGTATAATCTTGATGAATGGCGATTAAATTAGGTACCCCCTTATTATTAATATATTGCTGCCTAACCATTTTACCTGCACCACTAGGCGCAACCATAATCACATCTACAAATTCAGGTATATTTATTTTTTTAAAATGCACACAATATCCATGAGAAAAAAGTAATGCCTGTTTAGGATTTATATATTTTTCTATATCTCTAAATAGCTCTGGGATTTCTTCATCTGGAATCATAAAACATACTATATCACTTTTTTTAACTAACTGATGAATGCTCATTATATTAGAAAACCCATCTTTTTCAGCCTTAACTCTAGTGCTACTTTCTTTTCTTAAACCAATTATAACATTCACACCTGAATCTTTTAGGTTTAAAGCTTGAGCACGGCCTTGATTTCCATAGCCAATAACACCAACTATTTTATTATGCAAAAGATCAAATGATACATCTTTATCTGTATATATTTTGTTTTTATTCATACGATTTTTCCAAAGGCTTAATGATAT
>PAOX01000030.1 GCA_002710085.1 Fidelibacterota bacterium | reverse complement strand
TTCCCAACGTCACCTTCACCTACTTTTAATTCATAAATTAAAGTATTTTCACTTTCAGTTAAACTAATTTCAACTTCATCAGGTTTGTCTACTATGGCTTTTATAATACCTTCTAATAGATCTTTCATATCCATATTCATCTCCATTTTTTAGTGTTTTTACTTTTTATCTTCTTCCTCTTTATCTGGAGCTTCTTCTTCAGCTGGAGCTTCTTCTGCTGCTGGAGCTTCTTCTTCAGCTGGAGCTTCTTCTTCAGCTGGAGCTTCTTCTGCTGCTGGAGCTTCTTCTGCTGCTGGAGCTTCAGCACTACTTACTTCGATATCTTCAGCTGATTTTGATTTTGATTTTTTAGATAATTTTTTATCTTTCTTTCTTTGATTTCTTGCTTCTTCATTCTTTAACCATTCTTGAAGCAACTTATCTATTTCACTATCTGACTTACCTTGAGTTATAAGGTGCCATTTGTAGTTTAAACCTGTTCTTTTGAATAAAGAATGAACAGAATCTGAAGGAATTGCTCCATCTTTCAACCATTTAATTACTAAATCTTCTTTAATATTACAGTCATGATTTGAACTAACAGGATTAAACCACCCTAATCTTTCAATTTCTTTTCCGCTTCTTTTTTTACTAGAATCAATAGCTACAATACGATAAAAAGGACTTTTCTTTCTTCCCATTCTTTTAAATCTTATTTTAACTGCCAATGTATACTCCTTCCATAATTATTATTAAATAAATTTAACCAAAATTAAATGGCAAATTCATATTTTTTTTATTTTTCATTTTTTTAATCATTATCTTCATTTGATTGAATTGTTTAATTAAATTGTTTACTTCTTGAATAGACCTACCGCTTCCAAAGGCTATTCTCTTTCTTCGAGAACCATTTATAATTTCTGGTTTTCTTCTTTCTTTTTTTGTCATAGAATTGATGATGGCTTCAATCCATTTAAATTCATCATCATTTAAACTAACATCTTTTTTAATTTTAGAAAAGCCTGGAACCATTGACATTAAACTAGATAAAGAACCCATTTTCTTTATTTGCTGAATTTGAGACTTATAATCTTCAAATGTAAATATTCCTTCTTTTAATCTTTGCGCACTTGACAACGCTACATCTTTATCAAAAGTTTGTTCAGCTTTTTCGACTAAACTAACAATATCTCCCATGCCTAAAATTCTTGAAGCCATACGTTCAGGGTGGAATGCATCAAAACTTTTAATTGATTCACCCATTCCAATAAATTTTATAGGTTTACCAGTACATTCTCTTAATGATAAGGCTGCCCCTCCTCTAGAATCTCCATCTAATTTAGTTAATATGATTCCTGTAACATCTAAACAATTATTAAATTCTACAGCAGAATTAACAGCATCCTGTCCTGTCATACTATCTGCAACATATAAAGTTTCAGTAGGGTTTGCAATCATGCTTATTTCTTTTATTTCATTCATTAAATCATCATCAACATGTAATCTGCCTGCCGTATCAATAATAAGGCAATCAAAAGGTTTGTTTTTTGAATATTCAATTCCTTTTTTAACTACCTCTTTAGGATCTTTGCAATTTTCTATGTAAAAAGTTTCAATATTTTGTTCGTTTGCTAATACTTTTAATTGCTCTACTGCTGCGGGTCTCTGTAAATCTGCTGCTATTAATAAAGGTTTTCTATTTTTTTTATGCTCTAAATGATATGCTAGTTTTACAGACGTTGTTGTTTTACCTGAACCTTGAAGTCCTGATAGTAGTATAATAGAAGGCTTTTTCTTACAAAAATCATCATTATTATTTTCTCCACCTAAAAAATATGTTAATTCATCTTTTAACAATTTTACAAATTGCTCTCCAGGTTTTATAGAAGAAAAAACTTTATGTCCTTTTGATTTTTCTTTAACACGTGTAATAAAAGATTTTACTACCTTATAGTTTACATCCGCCTCTAATAACGCTCTTCTTACATCTCTCAATGCAGAGTCAATATTAGATTCAGTGATTTTACCTTCACCTCTAATACTAGTTAAAACTTTATCTAATCTTGATTGTATTTGTTCAAACATTTTTTTACTTAATATTCCCTACGATAAAATTACATTTATTTTATAGCCCGGTAATTTAATCTTCTCGACTGAACTCTGCAAGAGATTAAAAAGTAAATTTATTTTTTCAAATTATCTAAAATCATTGCTCTATACTGAGAACTTATTTGATTCCATTCATATTTTGAGGCAAATGCTTTTAATCTCTGAGTATTCATTGGATTGTCTATTTGTTCTAAAATTAATTTAGAGAATTCAAAATGATCTTTTGCAATTAAAAAATCAGGGTTCAAATCTTTTAATTCAAAATTAAAATTAGTTAAAATAAAAGGCTTCTCTAATATGGAATATTCAAAAATTTTATTGGGGAGAATAAACTTTGAAAGATTATTTCTTTTGAAAGGGATTATACAAACCTTTGCATAATTTAAATATTGACCAATTTGATTGTAATTAATACTATTTATATGATAGACATTCTTAAATTTTGTAATCTGTTTAAAACTTTTTTCAACTTGTCGTTTAATATCTCCTATAAAAAGAAAATGCATTTTTGAAAGATCACACACAACCTTTTCAATAAGATCAAAATCTAATCTTGTATCAATCGAACCAATAAACATAACAATATCTTTATCTTTTAATTTCTCAACATATGAATTAGCTTTTTTTTGTTCTTTTTTATCTGATAAAATTAATTTAGAATCTACACCATTTGATATAATTTCAATTTTTGAATGATACTGTTTAGGTATAAAGTTTATATAAGATTTAAATGGAACAATGATCTTATCAGCATATTTTAATGTTTTAATAAAGTATGTTTCTTTATTGCCAGAATTAGGAAATGCTAATGGATTATCATTACAATCATATATAATTTTCAAACCTAATCTATTTTTAATTTCTATTAAATAATCAATCCAAAAAACATTAGATGTGATAAGAATATCTGGTTTGAAATCTATTTTTCTTAAAATATTATTAATTAAAAATTTAGATATTTTTTTTAAAAGCCATTTGAATGGGAAAAAATTTATTAAATAGTTTATAAAAGCGATATCTGAATTTTGTACTTGAGGAATTGTGACATATTTAATATTCTTTTCAATAGATATGTGAAATTTATTTTTTAAATTAAATGATAATGGCTCAACAAATAAAATCTCATCAGTATTATCAAAATTAGATAATATATGTTGTTTTCTTGTCCTTAGATAAGACCATTTTATTTCTGAGAGCCAAATAATTTTCATTTTTAATTATATTATTTATATGAATTTAATAAAAAACTTTAAAATTGATAAAAATAAGATAATACAACTATCGATAGTTGTAACAACATTATTTTTAATTACTGCTTTTTTATATAAAAACTTTATAGATGGTACATATGTTTTTGCCTCAGGTGATTACTTTGCGCCTAAAATGATTTCAGAATCTATTAAAAATCTTCAAGGTTTAAATGGAGAATACCCATATTGGTTACCTTCTATTTTTGGTGGGATGCCAACTATACATTCATTACAAAATATATCTAATTATTATATGCCCAATTTGGTATTAAATATCTTAAAAATATTTTCTGCACCAGAAATTTGGACACAATTAATTCATCTGATCTTTGCTGGCTTAGGTGTTTACGTATTATTAAGATTTTTGAAAGTTGATTTTCTTGTTTCTCTATTTGGTTCTGCCTTATTTCTAATGACACCTTATATGAATGTATGTATTGTACATGGCCATGGAAGTCAAATTATGACAGCTGCTTATATTCCATGGATATGTTTTGCTCTATTTAAGCTTTGGGAAAAAACAAATTTACAAAATTTAGGAATATTAGCAATATTAATAGGTTTCCAATTACAAAGAGGTCATATTCAAATTGCTTATTATACATGGCTCATGATTGGAATTTTTGTTTTACATAAAATCATTACATCAAAATTCTTTCCAAAATTTTATTATCATTTAATAGGTGCTCTATTATCTGGCTTCTTGATGTCTTTATCAATCATATGGCCTAGCTATCTTTATTCAGAGCATTCTATAAGAGGCGCAGTTCAAGGTGGAGCAGCCTTAGATTATGCCACTAATTGGTCTTTTTCAATGTATGAAATGATTACATTTTTAATACCTTCATTTTATGGCTTTGGAGGTAGAAGCTATTGGGGAACTATTGAACCTGCAATGACAGATTTTCCTAATTATTTAGGAATTTTTACAATAGTATTTATTATTTATGGTACTATTAAAAAAATAAAAAACCATACATATATATACTTTTTAATTTTGAGTATTTTCTTCCTATTGCTATCTTTTGGAAAAAACTTTTTCTTATTTGAAGTACTATTTAATTATATGCCATTTTTTAATAAATTTAGAGTTCCAATGATGGCATTAATGATGTTTCAATTTTCAATTATTATACTTTCAACATTAGGTTTTCAAGCTTTTATAAATTCAATTGACAATAAAATAAATTCTAAATATCTGATTGGAATTTTAGGATCTTTATTCATCTTTTTTATCATATTTAAATTATTAATTGTTGATTTGATTAATATCAGAGCAGATGTTTTATTAATAGTAAAAGATATGATACATAATGATTTAAATAAGTTAATTATTATTATATCTTCTATAGTTGGAGTTACTATATATTCGTTGTATAATACAATCAAAAATAATACCTTTATATTATCTTTTATTATCTTAGCAATAATTGACATGTATTTTATAAATCAACAAATTATTGATAATCCATCTGTTAAAATTAAACAATCTACACTTCAAGAAATGATTCTACCATTAGATGACTTAAAAGAATTAACTCAAGATATTAAAAAACCTTATCGTATTATTTCATTTACAGGATATAATCAAATTAGAAACTGGGCAGCTTATGCTAATTTAGAAGATATTACTGGGTATCATCCCGCTAAGTTAAAAAATTATGCTCAATTTGAACCCTATCTTAACACGAATATAGGAAGAAATTTATTTCGATTACTTAATGTTAAAAAAATGATTAATTGGAATAGAGAATGGGAAATTATCTCAACAGAAGAAAGTCTTCAACCAATGAATAGAATTTTCTTTGTAGATGATCTTATTAAGTATGATAAAGACGAAGAGTTACTAATAGCTATGAATAGTGATCAATTTAATCCATTAAAGTTATCATATACAAAATCTGATATACCAAAATTCACAAAATCAAATTTGAATTCAAAAGCTAAAATACTAAAGTGGTCACCTAATCAAATTATTATAGAAACAGAAACAGAGGATAATAATTTTATTGGTCTAAGCGAAATTTATTATCCTAATTGGGAAATTATAAATCATGATATTGATATTATACAAATTAATGGTCTTTTAAGGGGGTTTGTTGTACCAAAAGGTAAAAATAAAATTATTATGCAGTTTAATTATAATGATGTTAAATACTCTTCATTCATTAGTATAACTATCTTTTTTGTTATGCTTTTATGCTGTTTATCAACATATTTGTTAACAGTAAATAATAAAAAAATTAAATAATCATTAAAGGATATTTATGAACTTAGATCAAGCACAAATGAGAAGAATGACCTTGTGGTTAGATATACATGAAGGTCATAAAAAAAGTACATATTCTAATAATGGTCTTAAGCATAGACAATTATTATCTGAACTAAAAAAAATTGATGATTACATCTATGATATTCAATTAGAAGAATGTGTTAGCTATACAAAAAATAGTGGTAATATGCCTCCATTAGAAATGCTTCCTAATAAATATTCAAAATTAGAATGGGAAGAAATGAAAAGTTTTGGAGTAAAAAAATAATTATTTTATCTTTTGAATTTGTATCATATTAGTTGAACCAGAAACACCAACAGGAACTCCAGCTGTTAATATAAAAGTTTCATCTTTTTTCATAAAACGTTTTTTAACCAATATTTTTTCAGCATTAATTAACATGTNATCCGTTGATTTAAAAGCTTTAGTTTGAATTGGAACAACACCCCAAAAAAGAGACATTCTATTACATATATCCTCATAAGGGCTCATTCCATATATAATTACATTTGGTCTGTAATGAGATACAATTCTAGCTGTTGCTCCTGATTCTGACATTACTACAATTCCATCTATATCCATTGATTTAGAAATCAATCTNACTGAATGACCAATTGCAATCCTATTATCATTTCTAACATNATCTATTCTTTCAATTTTNGATTCTATACTATTTTCTACATCATTTATTATATCAGTCATAATAGATACTGATTCAATAGGATACTCTCCTACTGCAGTTTCTCCAGATAACATTACCGCATCAACTCCATCATATACTGCATTTGCTACATCATTTACTTCAGCTCTAGTTGGNGTGNGATTTTCTATCATAGATTCTAAAATTTGAGTGGCTACAATAACTGGTTTTTTTGNACGAACACAACTAGCTATAATTTTCTTTTGAAGCACAGGTACTTTTGCTAATGACTCTTCAACACCTAAGTCTCCTCTAGCAACTAATAATCCATCAAATTTATTAATAATATCTTCAAGGTTATCAATTGCTTCTGGTTTTTCTATTTTAGCAATAACAGGGATAAATAAATTTTCTTTTTTAAAAATATTAATCATTGGATTTATATCTTTAGATGAACGAACAAATGACAAAGCAAACCAATCAACTTTATATTTCAAACCTAACTTAATATCTTTTCTATCTTTCTTAGTTATCGATGGTATNGCTAAATCAACATGAGGNAAATTAATACCTTTATTAGAATTAATAGTTCCAGATTCTAACGCTTTTAACTGTAAAATATTATTATTAATGTTTAAAATTTTGAATGAAATTTTTCCATCATCAATTTTTACTAATGCTTTTGAATTATCTTGACCTTTAAAATCTATATCTAAATTAATAGGAATATCATTTACATTGTCATATCCCATAGTATATGTGTGATTTTTAATTACAGACAACTTAGAATAATCTTTATTATTAAAATTTACTCTTATCTTTGGACCGGCAATATCCATCATAATCGCAATATTTCTNCCAGATTTTTTTGATTCAGATCGAATAATATCAATAATTGATTTAAGGTCTTTTTCTTTATGTGTATGCGCCATATTAAGNCTAGCAACATCCATACCTTTTTTAATCAAAGAAGAAATAATATTAGGACTANTACAAGAAGGTCCAATTGTTGAAATTATTTTTGTTTTTTTTATTTTCATATTATTTATAATAATATTCTTATAGCCAAATTAATACTAAATCTAGGGGTTGTAGATTAGTAAAAACTTGACTATAAGAATTTACAAATAACCTTAATAGGTATATTTTTATTCTATTATTTTTCTAATTAAAAATAATCAGATAAATTAGAATTTATTTTCTATCAGCTCTTAGATAAGTAGGAACATCAAAATCACTGTCTCCAAAACTCATAGTTTTATTAGATGCGTTAGCACCATTACTAGGCTTAGTCTTATCTTTATTTATAAAAGACATTTGCTCTNTATTAATGTTATGCCCTAATTCAACAGTACCATCATCATTTAATCCAGTTGCTATAACAGTTACTCTAACTTCATCTTTTAAACTGTCATCAATAACACAACCAAGAATAACATTAGCATCATCACCAGCCTCCTCATATATAATACTAGAAGCACTATTAAGCTCATGTATAGACATATCTTCAGGACCTGTTATGTTAACTAATAAACCTTTAGATCCTTTAATNCTAGAATCTTGTAATAATGGAGAATTAATAGCCTGTTGTGCAGCTAAAATAGCTCTTTCTTCACCATGTGCTTCACCAGTTCCCATAATAGCATCACCCATGTTTTCCATTACTGTTTTAACATCAGCAAAATCCAGATTAATCAGACCTGGAACATTAATTAAATCTGAAATACCCTTTGTTGCTTGATATAAAACACTATCAGCTAATTTAAAAGAATCATTTACAGAAGTAGCTTTTTCAGTAATTTCTAATAATGTTTCATTAGGAATAACTAATAAGGTATCGCAATTCCTTTTCAGCTCTTCTACACCATCATCTGCTCTAACTTTTCTTTTTGGACCTTCAAATGAAAATGGTTTTGTAACAACACCAACAGTTAAGGCTCCTAATTCTCGAGTTATTTTAGCAATTGCAGGAGCAGCACCCGTTCCAGTACCTCCACCCATTCCAGCTGTGATAAACACCATATCACAACCATCTAATGCTTTTACCAATATATCTCTATTTTCNTCAACTGCCTGATGCCCTACATCTGCATTAGCTCCAGCTCCAAGACCTTTTGTTANCTCTTTTCCAATCTGTAGCTTAATTTGAGAATTATTTTCATCAAGGTCTTGAGCATCTGTATTTACAGCTATAAACTCAACTTTATCTAATCCTGATAAAATCATTCTATTTAATGCATTCCCACCAGCACCACCAACACCTACGACGGCAATCCTCGCTTTTTGTTCTGATAAGTTACTTGGTTCAAATAACATATTGTTAACCCCTTTCGTTTTTTATTTAATTAATTCTTTTATAAAATTTTTAATCATTGTTATAAAAGAATTTTGATTTATTTTATTATAATTATTAAAATTTTGTCCCGCATATTTAATTAACCCAACCGCAGTTGCATATCTAGGATCTAAAATATCTACATCGATATTTTCTACTTCAAAATCATTAATTGGTAAACCCTTTTTAATAGGCATATCAAAAACGTCATAAGCAGTTTTCATTATCCCATTAAGTTTTGATCCTCCTCCAGTCAAGATAACTCCAAATGTATAATCACCATTAAAGTTTGATTTTTCAATCTCCGCTTTTGCTAATTCAAATATTTCTCTTACTCTTGGCTCAATAACCTCAGATAATATCTTTTGAGATATCTTGAACTCTGATCTACCTGCAACACCCTTAACAATAATATCATCATTAGAATTTGCTTCATCTAAATTTGAAGAACCGTAATGTTGCTTTAATTCTTCAGCTTGTTCAATTGAAGTTTGAACTCTATATGCAATATCATTAGTGATAATTGTACCACCGATTGGTACCACCCCTGTATGTAAAACACTACCATTTGCATATGTGATTACATCAGTAGTTCCACCACCTATATCAATTAAAATGCTACCTAAATTCATTTCATCTGGATTTAAAACTGAATAAGCTGAAGCAAGTGGCTCTAAAATAAAATCTATTACATTAATATTTATTTCATCTAAACAGGTTAATATGTCCCTTTCCGTATTAATAGAGCTAGTAACTAAATGAACTTTCGCTTCCAATCTACGACCAGATAAACCTAATGGAGAGGAAATTCCTTCTTGTTCATCAACTATATATTCTTGTGGTAAAACATGCATAATTCTTCTGTCAGGCGAAATATTAATATTAGCAGCTAATTCTTGAACTTTCTCAATATCTTCATATGTAATTGAATGACCAATTGCTTGATTTTGACTATTCGAATTAATTGAAGTAACCCCCGAATAATTCAAACTACTGATATGATCACCTGAAATACCTACAAAAGCATGAGATACTTCAAAACCAGCTTGTTTTTCAGCACTTTCTACTGCATTAGTTATTGAATTAATAGTTTTGCCAATATCTACTACAACGCCTCTTTTTAGTCCATCTGAATAACTATCTCCAAATCCTAAAACTTTAATAATTTTGTTTTTTTCTAAATCATATTCAGCAATTAAAACGATAATTTTTGTTGTACCTATATCAATTACTGTTATTATTTCATTTTTATATTTATCACTCATATTATTTATTTCTTTAAAATTATTTGATTATTAAAAGATAAATTGATTTCACTTAAATCAGAAATTTGCACAATATTTAGAGTATCAAAAAAAGTTTGATTATTAATAATCTTTTCTAGCCTAGCAAATTGATTATCTAAATCTTTATGTTCAAAAGTAATTTTTGTTTTTTCTAAATTGATATTGATTTCATGTTCTAGAATTGATAAAGATTTAATATTGTTAGAAAAATGGATATTATTAAACCAATTCAATATGTCTAAAGCATTTAATAAATAGCTATTATTCAATTTGTTATTATTAATGTTAGAAAATAAATCTTTTAATTGATGAGAATTGTTGATGTCTTTATATATTTCATAAACTGAAAAATCTAATTCAATTCTATGAATATCATCATTCAAAAAATTAGTACTCAATATTTGACCTTGACTATCCATTGCAAAATCACCAATCTGATTATTGATTATATACATAGGCTTTTTCTCATTAATATTTACAATTATTTTATCTGGTAATGAGTAAGAAAACGAAATATTCTTTACAATATCATAATTTTTAATTTGATCAATTTTAGATAAACAAAAATCTATTTCATCTTGATTGTAGAACTCAACACTATCAATATCATAATTGATTAATTCAAAAAATAAATCTGTTGTAATATGATTATTTCCCTCTAAAATAATTTTATTAAATTTTATTAAATTTTTATTGCTAACATAAAAAATAACAACTGTTGAAATTAATAGAATAAAACAAATAGATATTGTTAAACTAATGGAGTTTTGATTCATGCTACTCCTTTTAATTCAGAACTATTAAAACCCATCAGCTTCACTTCTAATTCTAGATTAATTTTAAATTTACTTAAGACTTCCTTTTTAATGATTTTAATTAATTGTAAAATATTATCTGAAGAAGCGTTTCCGTGATTAACAATAAAATTAGCATGTTTCTTGGAAATTTCTGCATCTCCAATTTTCATTCCCTTTAAATTGGCTTGATCAATTAAATATCCTGCTGCAGTTTTAGTATTAGGGTTTTTAAAAATACTGCCAGCTGATCTAAATTGTAAAGGTTGATTTGATCTTCTAGATTGAGATGCTTTTTCTTTTTGAATTTTAATCTCATCTAAATCTCCAATTTTAAACTTAAAATTAGCTTCTACAACAATCTCATCTCTAGGAATAGATGAGTATCTATAAGAAAAATCTATATCTTTTTTATAATATATTTTTTCTTTGCCATCTAGCGATATACTTCTAATATTAACTAAATAATTTGAAATTTCACTTCCATAAGCTCCGGCATTCATTATTAATGCACCCCCTAAAGTTCCTGGCACTCCAATTAAGCTTTCTAAACCCTTAACAGAATTTTTAGTCAAAGTTCTTACAATATGACCTAACATCACGCCTGTGCCTATTTTTGCCTCTAAAGAATCATTGAATTCAAAGTTTTTAAATGATTTTCTTAGACAAATTACTACTCCATCAAAACCATTATCACTAACTAATAAATTAGAACCCGAACCCATAAAGAATGTCTTAATATTATTTTCAGAACAATACTTTAAAACAACTTTTAAATCACTTATATCACATGGGTAAATAAATAAAGCTGCTGCTCCCCCAACTCCAAAAGTAGTATGTTTTTTAAGTGGCTCATCTATTAAAACTTTTGATTTTAATAAATCGCAAATTTCATTTTTAGTAATATCTAACATTATGATAAAGCCTCAAAAATTATATTATTTTGTTTATAGATATCGCCAGCTCCCATAGTGATTATAATATCTCCATCTTCATGTATATCTTGAATCATTTTAGGTATAAGAGATAAATCCTTATTTAATAAAATATTATCATAACCCAACTTCAGCATCTCATTGTATATAAGTTCACTGTTCACATTCTTAATAGGCTTTTCTCTAGAAGGATAAATATCAAGTAATATAGATACATCACTCAATGATAATGCTTTAGCAAAATCCTGATAAAAATTATATGTTCTTGAATATAAATGTGGTTGAAAAATAGTTATAATTCTATTTTTAAAAGATTTTTTTATTGCTGATATGGACGCTTCTACCTCCGTAGGATGATGCGCATAATCATCAATTAAAATTGTTCCATTTTTTAATTCATGTTTTACTTCTAACCTTCTTTTGACACCGTTATATTTTTGTAATCCAATTTTTATCTTATCAATATTAATATTTAATTCTAAAGCAATTGTAATGGCTGCTAAGCTATTTTGAATATTATGTTTTCCTGGAACTCTTAAGTTAATATTGGAAAGAAATTTATTGTTTTTAAAAAGCTTAAATGATGAATTGAAACCTGAAAATTCAATATTTTTAGCTCTAATACTTGCATCAGATGCAGTACCATATGTTCTATAAGGACGTTTCAATTTGCTAATAATATCTTTAACATTATCATCATCAATACAAATACCCGTAATACCATTTAATTGAGAAGAATTAGCAAAGCTAATAAATGCATCTTTTATATCATCAAGATTTTCATAACAATCTGTATGCTCTAAATCTAAATTATTAATTATACTCATAGAAGGTTGTAAAGATAAAAAAGAACGATCAAATTCATCTGCTTCAACAACTATAACATCTCCAGCTCCTGATAAAGTATTAGAACCAAAATTATTTACTATTCCACCAATAATTACTGTTGGTTTTAAATCTGCTTCAACTAATATAGAACTTAACATAGAACAGCTAGTAGTTTTTCCATGAGTTCCAGATATAGCAACACTAATTTCTTTTAATTTTAATAACTCTGCTAGCATTTCAGCTCTTTTAATTACAGGTATATTTTTGTTTTTAGATTCTAAAATTTCAATATTATCTATTTTAACTGCCGAAGAATAAACAACTATATCTGGATTGTTAATATTTTTCACTGAATGGCCAATATTTATTTCGATACCTAAATTTGATAAATAATCTGTTCTATCTGATTTAATTAAATCAGAACCTGATATTTGAAACCCTTGAAAATGCAAAAACTCTGCAATTCCACTCATACCAATACCACCAACTCCAATAAAATGAATAATTTTATTATTTTCTTTTATCATATTTTTAATAATCTAGTTACTTGGTCTATAATTTTTTCTTTTGCATCTTTTATAATCAAATTACTTGCATTCAAGCCCATTAATTGTAATTTATTTTTGTTTTTAAATAACTTTAAAATTGAATCTTCAATTATATTGCCTGTTAATTTTTTTTCTTCTATCATTAATGCTGCATTATTATCTTTAAAAAATTTTGCATTATGAAATTGATGGTTTGCTGCTGAAGATGGCAATGGAACTAATATCATTGCTTTTTCCATAAATGAAATTTCATTAACAGCTACAGCTCCAGCTCTAGATATAATAATATCAGCAGCACAATAAGCATGATCTATATTATCAAAAAAATCTTTTATTAAAATATTTTTATGATTCACTATCTTTTTATATCTAGATAAGTTTTTATAACCACACTGCCAAATAAGCTGGATATCGTTTTTAATGTAAAATTCATAATTTTTTTTAAAATATTGATTAAAGGCTTCTGAGCCTTGGCTACCACCAACAACAAAAATTGTTTTTTTATTAGATGATAATCCAAGTTTTATGCATGCATCTGATTTGTTGATTTTTATCAAATTATTTCGAATAGGCATACCAGTTAAAACTATATTGCCTTTTAAATGCTTTTTTGCCTCTAAAGTTGTAATACAAACTGAATCAACTTTATTAGATAATTTTCTTGTTGTTAAGCCAGGATAAGAATTCTGTTCATGAATTAATGTTTTAATATTCATTCTAATAGAAGCAAGTAAAGGCAATCCAGATGCATAGCCTCCAGTACCAATAACAACCATTGGATTTAATTTTTTTAAAATTCTTTTTGTAATTAAATATGAGATTAAAAAACGAATAGGGAATAATAAATTATTAATAATATTTTTAAAGGATAACGTCCTTTGTATACCTCTAATATTTAATAAATAATATTCATTATTCATTTTCTGTAAAATTTTAGATTCTATACCATATTGTGAACCTATATATTTTATACTATATCCTTGATTATGCAATGCATCACCAATTGCTAAAGCTGGAAATAAATGACCTCCACTTCCACCTCCGGCAATTAATATTGTATTATTTATTTTATGATCTATCATAATAATATTTTGGATTAATGTTAGAATAACTACTTTTAGAAATACTTATCAATAAACCTATAGACATTAAACTAAAAATTGTTTGGGAACCTCCATAACTTATAAAAGGAATAGGGAGACCTGTGGTTGGCAAAAGACCAACTACATATGCTGAATTAATAATAAGATATAAAAAAATATTTATAGTTAAACCTAGGCTTAAAAACATAGAGAATCTATCTGAGCAATTTTTAGATATAGATAAACCTTGAAATAATAAAATGATAAATAATAAAAAAATAATTATGATTCCTAAGAACCCAAGTTCTTCACCTATAATAGCTAAAATAAAATCGGTTTGTCCTTCAGGAATAAAACCATTATACTTAAATGAGCTTTCCCCTATACCTTTACCTATAATTCCACCATTTGCTAATGCTAAAACTGAATTAGAAGACTGGCCATTCACTTCACCAACACCAACCCAAGATAATAATCTTTTCAACTGATAAGGAAATCGGTACAATAAAAATAAAAATGCTGTTATGGTCAATCCCAAAAATGATAAAATATTTTGTCTATTTAAGCCTGCTATATATAACAAAGAAAAGAAAATAACAGATATCAGAATAGTTGTACTTAAATCAGGCTGATATGCTATAAGGCCAATAGAAATAGCTACATAAGGCAATAAATGCTTTAATAGAGTTTCTGTATTATTAATCTGTTGATGATATTTATCAATAAAAGAGGCAGTAAAAATAATAATTCCTAACTTTGCAGCATCGGATGTGGTTAGTAATGTAAAACTACCAATTCTAAGCCATCTATCAATTGATTTTTCTCCAATATTCATTATAATTGGAATTAACATTATAACCCATGATAAAAATAAAATAATTTTTGAATATTGATTGAGTTTTTTGTAATTAAAAAATTGCAATATTATTAAATATGAAAAACCAATAAAAAGCCACATAAAATGTTTAGATAAAAAATACGTATCTGATTTATTAAATTTATAATAAGCAAAAGAACTACTGGCGCTATACATTAAAAACGTACCAAATAACACTATCGCTATTACTGTAAAAAATAAAATAGTATGGTTATTAATTTTTTTCATAATAATTAAAAACTATTTCTTTAAAATAATTTCCTCTTTCTTCATAATTTTTAAATTGATCAAAACTTGCACAAGCAGGTGATAACAAAATATTATTACTACTATTTGAAAGTTGTATAGACTTATATACAGCTTTGTCAAATTTTTGATATGAATAAACATCGAAATAACTAGCTAATTGTTGATTAATAAACTCTCTAGATTCACCATATAAAACAATTTTTTGAATTTTATTTTTATATGTTTTTAAGACACTAAAATCTGATTTGTTTTTATCAATTCCACCTAATATCAATATAATATTTGATTCAATAGCATCAATTGCAGCGCAAGTAGCATGTAAATTTGTCGCTTTAGAATCATTGTAAATTCTAGACTCTACTTTAGAATACACTTCTTCTAATCGATGAGGTAAAGAATCAAATATATTTATACTATCAATAATTGATTTATTTTCTAAGCCACATAATGTGCATGCTATAAATGCAGATAAAATATTTTCATAATTGTGTTTACCTTTTAAGGGTGACTGAAATATGTCTAATTCAATTTTTTCTCCTTTTAAAAAGAAAGAATTATCTGATACCTTGAATTTTACTTCTTTTGCTTGAGATTTTTGATGAATAGCAGATATTTGATTTTCATTTATAATCGCATAACAACTACTATCTTGATTCATGGTTATCTTTAATTTTGCATTCAAATAATTATTAAAATTTTTATGATAATCTATATGATCAGGAGAAATGTTTAATATGATTGATATGTTAGGTTTAAAATATTTAATGTCATCTAATTGAAAACTGCTAACTTCTAGTACATGGAATAGATTATCATCATTGTTACTATGAATTTCTGTTAAAACATTAGTAGAAAAAGGAACCCCTATATTACCGCCTAAAAATGAGACAAACCCATTGTCTTTTAAAATTGAATTAATTAATTCAACTGTGGTTGTCTTTCCATTTGTTCCAGTTAATGCAATAATAAATCCATTTGTAAACCAACTAGCAAATTCTATTTCACTTACTATGGGAATAGATACTTTGTTAATTTTTTGTATTATTTTTGAATCATTCTTAATTCCTGGGCTTTTAATAACTAAATCAGAATCTAAAATTCTATCAGAATGTTTACCAAACTCACATTCTACCCCATCAATTTTAATATCGGATAAATTGTTAATATCACTAACAAAAACATCTGCCCCTAAATTATTAGCAAGCTGCGCTGCTGCTAAGCCACTTCTAGCTGCTCCTAAAATGCCAATCTTTTTATTATGTATAGGTAAAAAATTGTTCATTATTGTAATTTGAATGTAGTAAGTGAAAATAATGCTAAAAGAATACCGATAATCCAAAATCTGATTACGATTTTAGATTCCTTTAAACCTTGTACTTCAAAATGGTGGTGAATAGGGGCCATTAAAAAAAATCTTTTTCCTTCACCATACTTATTTTTAGTATATCTAAAATAAACCACTTGAATAATTACGGATAAGGATTCAAGAACAAATAAACCACCAATAATTATTAATAAAATTTCTTTTCTTAATAAAACTGCTAAAGTCCCTAAAACTGTACCAAGTGCTAAGCTACCTGTATCCCCCATAAAAACACTTGCTGGATTTGAATTATACCATAAAAAACCTAAACAAGCTCCGATTGCAGCAAATGAAAATACCAAGAGCTCATCTGAACCTTTGAGAAATAATATATTTAAATAATCACTAAAATCTACACGTCCTGATGCATACGCTATTATCCCCATTGCTAATATTGAAATAGCAGATAATCCTGTTGCCAAACCATCTAATCCATCAGTTAAATTAACCGCGTTAGAAGTAGCAGTAATTACTACAATAACCAAAATAACATAAAGCCACTGAGGTAATTCTAAGAACCCATTTATAGCATTGTCTGATTTAGAATTTGAAGCCATAAATGGTATAGATATACTAGTATCAGATATATCTTGAATATAATCATTATTATGGTCTATAAATATTTTAGGCGTTTCCACATAATTTAAAATCATAAAAGCAACAAAAATTCCTGTTAAAACTTGTGCAATTAACTTATATCGTGCGATTAAGCCTTTTGATAGCTTTTTAACTATCTTTAAATAATCATCTATAAAGCCAATAAAACCCATAAATAAAGTTGAAATAATAATAATCCATGAATATACATTATCAAGCCTACTCCAAAGGATAGAGGGAAGGATAATTGATAAAATCATAATTATCCCTCCCATTGTTGGAGTACCTTCTTTGAGGTAGTGAGTATGAGGCCCATTTTTTCTAATCATTTCACCTATTTGGTGAATTTGGAGTGTGCGGATGATTTTGGGCCCCAGGAGGAAGCTTATTAACAATGCCGTAATTGCAGCACCTGCTGCTCTAAAAGTGACATATTGTAAAATATTTATATCAAAATATGTATGAATTAAGTATATCATAATGCTTTTATAATGTCTTCAAAATTTAATGATCTAGATGCTTTGAAATAAATAGCATCACCTTCAATTAGTTCTGATTTAAGATTTGCTATAAGTGTTTTTTTATCAATAAAATGTTTAGAGATAGTTTTTGAATTTTTTAATTGAGATGTCGTATCAGAAATTAAATTTCCTGTACTAAATACTAAATCAGGACTCTCTTGTTTAATATATTCTCCTAAACTTATATGATCTTTCTTGCTTTGTGAGCCTAATTCTTTCATGTCTCCTATAATTAAAATTTTTCTACCTTTGTATACCATATTCATAAATGATTCAATTCCAATTTTAAATGACTCAAAATTTGCATTATAAGTATCATCGATAATTAAGTAACCATTTTTATTAATATGCCTACCTCTACCTTCTATGAAATTAAATTCTTTTAATGCATCAGCTATAATTTGATGTTCAATACCATATGTGCTAGAAATTGAATAACTAGCTAACATATTGTATGCCATAATTTTATTTAGATATTGATTAGATATTATCTTTCCATTAATTAAAAATTGAGCTTTCTTACCTTTAACTTTCCATTCTCCAAAAAAATCAACTTTTGAATTTTTAAATCCAAAAGAAATCTTGTTTTTTAAACCTTCGCAATATTTAGATATATTCATATCATCATTATTTTCAAAAATTGTACCACTATCTGCTACATTCTCAAACATAGAAAACTTTGTCTTTAACAATTGTTTGAATGACTTAAAGTTTCCAATATGAGCATTATGAATATTTGTAATTAAGCTGTAATCTGGTTTGATAATTTGACATAAATCATGTATTTCATTTGGTTTACTTGCGCCCATTTCAACAATATTTATATCAGCATCTAAAGAAAAATTAAAAAGGTTTATAGGAAGACCAATCAAACTATTATAATTACCTTCTGTATTATTAGCTTTATAAACTGATTTGAATATACTTAAAAGCATCTCTTTAGTTGTTGTTTTTCCATTAGATCCTGTAATCGCAATTGTAGTTTTTGTAAATGATTTTATCCATTGTTTAGCTAATTTTTTTAAAATACCTTTTGTTGAATCAACTTTAATAACTCTATTATTCTCAAATTCATTTTCACTAAATATCATGGCTGGTTTTTTATCTAAAATTTCAGGAATAAATTTATGAGGATCTACATTATCACCTTTTATTGGCATGAAAATATCATTTTTTTGAACTAATCTAGAATCAATACAGAATGAATCAATATCATTTAATTTTAAATTAAAATTTCTATTTATCAATTTTGTAAATAGTTCTTTTTCTTGAATTTTAATTCTCATAATAATTCTTTAATAATTTCAGTATCGCTATGCTTGGTTTTTTGACCTTGATTAATTTGGTAATCTTCGACCCCCTTACCTAAAATTAATAATACTTGATTTACATCTAAATTTGAAAATGCTTGTTCTATAGCTTTTTTTCGATCATTGCATATAACATATTTTTGATGACTGAAACCAGAAACAATGTGATTGATAATTAAATTAGGGTCCTCATATCTTGGATTGTCATCTGTAATAATTATATTATCAGAGAATTTTTCAGATATTGAACCCATAATAGAGCGCTTATCTTTATCTCTATCACCACCACATCCAAACAGAGTTGTAATCTTATAACTTGGTTGAATTGATTTAACTAATGATAATATTTTTTCAAATGCATCTGGAGTATGCGCATAATCAACTATGATTATTCCTCCATTTTTCTTTCTATATGATTCAAATCTACCTGGAATGAAATCAAATTGATTAATAGCTTCGATTATATTATCCATTTTTACACCCATAATATCACAAGCTAAAATAGAAGCTAAAATATTTGAGATATTAAAATTTCCTACAAGACTTGTGTTGATTTTAAAATTTTTATTCTTATGATTAATCTCAAACTTAGAGCCGGTTAAAGACATATTTACGTTAATTGGATAAATATCTGATTCCTTATTAAAACCATAAGTTAAAATTCTCGATTTAGTGTGGTTTTTAATTTTATCTGAATAAGAATCATCGCTATTTATTATAGCAAATTTGTTAGGTGATAACTTTTTAAATAATTCTAATTTTGCAGCAAAATATTCATCCATATTTTTATGGAAATCTAAATGATCTCTTGTTAAATTAGTAAAAATAGCTATATCAACATCAACATCATCAATTCTATTTAATGCTATTGAATGAGAAGAGATCTCCATATTTAAATGAGTTACCCCTCCATTCACAAGGGTACTAAATATATTTTGTAATTCTATTGATTCTGGAGTTGTGAAACCAGTATTCTTAATGCCATTAGGACCATAAAAACCAAGAGTCCCTAATGAGCTTGTAGCATAATCATTATACTTTAAAATATAATTAATTAAATGTGTGATACTTGTTTTACCATTTGTTCCTGTTATGCCAGTAATTGAAATATTTTTAGAACAATCTCCAAAGAAATTAGAAGCAATTTTAGACATTGCTTTTCTTGAATCTTTAACTTTTAAAAATGGTACTGAGTGCTTGTTTTTAATATCTTGGTCTAATAATATTGCATTAGCACCTAACTCTATTGCTTGATCAATAAAATTATGTCCATCAACATTAAATCCTTTAATAGCGATAAATAATGAATCTTTTTTGATTTTTCTAGAATCATAAAAAATTCCACTAATATTCCTTGAGTCGGCTATACCTGAATATTTAACCCCTTTCAATATGTTACTAAGCTTTTGCATTTAATCTACTCTTATTAATTAGTTCTTTATCATAAAACATAATATCTTCAATAATATCTTTAGCACAAGGTGCTGCACTTTCACCACCCCATCTTTTATTGTACATAGGCGATTCTATAGAAATAATCATAACATATTTTGGATCATCAATAGGAAATATTGATGCAAATGATGAAATAAATTCATTTTTTGAATATTCCTTATTATCTATATCCCATATTTCAGCTGTACCAGTTTTTCCACCTACACTTAAATTATATAAATATGCTTTTTTTGCTGTACCTTCTCGTACTGTTTTTTCTAATAAATGTTTAGCTATATTTGAAGTATTCTTATCCATATTTCTATATAAAATTGTAGGCACCTGTAATTGGTCTGAATAGTTTTTATCATTAATTTTTTTGATAACTTGAGGTTTTAGCATATAGCCACCATTCGCAATAGAACAATAAGCTAATGCTAATTGTAAATTTGTAACTAAAATGGACTGACCTATTGATATACTTGCTAAATCTCTAACATTACTTTTATAATATTGAAAAGGCTTGATTTCTCCTTTATGTTCATCCATGAGAGAAATATTAGTTTTAATACCGAAACCAAATTTTTTAATTTTCGTATAAAAAGATTCCATACTTAAATCTTGAAATATTTTTACAGTTCCAATATTGCTAGAATTACTAAAAACTTCATCAAAAGTTAAAGAATCGTAACCAGAGTCATGATCTTTAAATGCATCTATATATTTTCCTTTATAAAAACCATTTTCACAAAAATATTTTTCTTCTTTATTGTTTAACCCTTTATCAATAGCATCTACAAAACATACTACTTTAAAAGTTGAACCGGGCTCATAGGCGCTTGATACTGGCCTATTTATATAATAAAATTGTGCTGAATCTTTAGACAGTTTATTATAATGATTTAAATCAAAATCTGGAATACTTGCCATCGCTAAAATTTCACCATTGTTTGGGTTAACTATTATACCATTAGCGCTTTTTGCTTTATTTTTTGAATAAGCTTCACTTAACTGATTTTGTAAAATTTCTTGAATCTTAATATCTAGAGTTAAAGTTATATCAGCTCCATTGCTTGGTAAACTAGAGGTATTTTGTGAAAGAATTGTTTTTCCAGAAGCTGTTCTATTATATTCTACCACTGATTCTGAACCGCTAAGAATTTTATTGAAAAAACCTTCAATTCCATACTTGCCTTGATTTTGATAGTCTGTGAATCCAATTAATTGAGCAGCTAATTCATTATATGGATATAGTCTATGATTATAATAATCAATCCTAACTTGTTTTATATTATTAATTTTTTCTATTAAAACCTTATGATCTTGAACTATCAAATCTTTTTCAATTACTAAATATTTTGAGTTGTCAGTTAAGATGTGCTGATATTTTGATTTTGGGAAATCTAATTGACTAGATAATAAATCAATTATTTTATTTTTCTCATTACCGCTAGAGTTTGCACCATTAATCCAAATAAGACACTTTTGAATTGAATATGCTAATAAATTATCATTTCTATCATATAGATTACCTCTATGCCCTTTATTATATCTATAGGATTTAGTTTTTGTAATTATTTTCTCTTTGTATGAATTTGATTTTATTATTTGAATTGAAAAAAAATTGAATAAAACAAAAAGTGAAATGAGTAAAATGATATTTTTAAATATTCTAAAACGTTGCTGATATTTAATATATAATCTACTCATGCGATGCTACCATTTAATAATATCGTTAGAATAATTAGCTTTTATCATACCATTTTTCTTAGCTTCATCTTTAATATGAGTGCGTAACAATTTATCTCTGTTAGTAATCTCTATTACTTGATTATCTTTTGATTCTTGTATTTGGGCCAAGATAAGAGGAATTTTATCACGTTTTATTATTTTTGTATCATTACTAATATTAATGATTAGATATAATGTTAATAATGTTAAAGAAAAGAAAAGAAAAGAAAAGAAACGTGAGTTTATATTAAATACATTAAAATTATTTTTATTCCTATAATTTACAGACATTCTGCTATTCTTAATTTTGCGCTTCTTGCTCTAGAATTATTTTTTATTTCTTCATCAGAAGGTAAAATACCTTTTCTGTTTATTATTTTTAATTTTGCCTTATAATTACAATTACATATAGGAAAAGCTGGCGGACAAATACATGAAATCTCGTTTTTCTTAAAGAAATGCTTGACTATAGAATCCTCTAAAGAGTGGAATGTAATTATCACTAATCTACCACCTTTTTTAATATGTTTTAGAGAGGAAGATAGAAATAAATTTAAATTATCAATTTCATTATTAACTTTTATCCTAATAGACTGAAATACTCTAGATAAAGTTTTATTTAAATATCTAGGATTAGTAACGTCCTTTATCGCTTCTTTTAAGTCAAATGTAGTCTTCATTTTATCTTCTCTAGAATATTTGACTATATTTTTAGCAATTTTTTTGTATTTTTTCTCTTCTCCAAATTTCTTAATTATATCACCTAATTCATTTTCATCAATACTATTAAGTAGTTCTCTAGCGGAAATGCCATTTTTTGTATTAAATCTCATATCTAAATTTCCATCATTCATATATGAGAACCCCCTATGCCCTGAATCGATTTGGTAGGAGGAGATACCAAGATCAACAACTATGCCATCTACTTTAGAAAGACCAATATCTTTTATGATGCTTGGAAATTCACTAAAGTTTCCCTTGTAAAGTGAGTAGGATTGTTTAGGAAATTTAGATAGGTTGTCTTTTGAACATTTCAGGGCATAGGAATCTAAATCTATACCAATTAATTTTCCATTATTATCTAATTTTGAAAGTATGTGCTTTGCATGTCCAGCAAAACCAATTGTTCCATCTATATATGTGCCGCTTTTATTCATTATTAAATTATCTATGGTTTCATTTAGTAAAACTGTCTTATGATAGTTTTTCATTAATTAAAATTTTATTTCATTTGCAATATCATCAAAATCTTCATCGCTTATCATATTATCCGTTTGCAATAATTTAGGAGACCATATTTCTATTTTTTTTATCATCCCAATTATTGACACATCTTTATCTATTTTAGCATAGCTTAATAAACTTTCAGGAAGCGCTATTCTTCCTTGAGAATCATATTTAAGGTGAACAGCACATCTAACAATAGATCTTACAAAGCTTCTGTGTTTCATTTTAATTGAAGATAATGAGCCTAACTGTGATTCAACTTTTTTCCATTCATCCAGTGGATATAATATTAAGCAAGCATCAAAACCTCTTGTTAGAACAAAAGTTCCATTATTAACAGGTGATAATGCTTTTCTATACTTTATAGGTATACTTAATCTATTTTTTTGATCAATAGTATTATTATACTCACCAGTAAACGATATATTTAAATTGTTTTCTTCCATCTTACTCAGACTAAATTTTATTTATTTGTTACATTCGCACACAAGAATAGGGATTAATCCCCATTCATCCCCATTATTATATCACTCTTCACCACATTAATGCAAGTTTTTTTTATTTTATTAAATAAGGACGCGGAAATTGAGCAATCAAAAGAAGTAATCTCTATTCGTTAAGCTCTTGAAATTTATGTTTAATTAAATCTAAACTAAAAAAGAAGAAATTGCTTGATATGTAATAATAATAATAATGATAGTTAATATAATAATAGCAATCTGTTTTGGATCATAATCATCAGTAGACTTGATTGAATCTAACTCTATATCACCTTCATCATCATTAGTAGGTGGCATAAATGTTAAATTCATATCTGTTGAAGATGGGTTAAATATATTATCAAATTCTTGAATAATTGAATCAGCTTTATCTATATCTATATATTTTAAATATTCAATCAAAAATAATTTAATATAGATGTTAGGTTTAAAAGAAAATTCACCAGCTTCCATCTTCTCAAAATAATTTTTCTTGATTTTGCAAGCATCAGATATTTGATCTAAAGTGATGCCTTTTGATTTTCTAAGTTGCTTTATAGCATTAGCAAAATTTTGTGTTTTTTCCATATTGAAATTTATTGCATTAAATGCATTTGTCCAAAAATTTATATTGATTTTAATACTTGATAAAATTTACTAATTGGAAACCCCATAATATTATCATAAGAACCATTAATTTTATCAATAAATATGGCACTGCCATCTTGAATTCCATAACTTCCAGCCTTATCCAATGGATCGTGACGAGAGAT
>PAOX01000029.1 GCA_002710085.1 Fidelibacterota bacterium | reverse complement strand
GAAGAAGAAGCTCCAGCTGAAGAAGAAGCTCCAGCTGAAGAAGAAGCTCCAGCTGAAGAAGAAGCTCCAGCTGAAGANGAAGCTCCAGCNGNAGANGAAGCTCCAGCNGNAGANGAAGCTCCAGCNGNAGANGAAGCTCCAGNTNAAGAGGAANAAGATAAAAAGTAAAAACACTAAAAAATGGAGATGAATATGGATATGAAAGATCTATTAGAAGGCATNATACAAGCCATAGTGGANAAACCTGATGAAGTTGAAATTAGTTTAACTGAAAGTGAAAATACTTTAATTTATGAATTAAAAGTAGGTGAAGGTGANGTTGGGAAAGTAATAGGNAAAAAAGGTAAAAATGTAGGTTCTNTAAGAACATTACTTTCTGCTGCAACTGCTAAAGCAGGTGGTAAAAGAGCACTTTTAGAAATAATTGAGTAAAATTAGTTTAATACCATTTGGTTTACTTGTAAAACCTCATGGTTTAAAGGGTTATATTTCNGTTAGATTTTTTAATAAANNCTCTANATTATTAAAAAAAGAAGATAGAGTTTTTTTTGAAAANGATATAAATAGTTTTTTGACAATTAAAGATATAAATTATAATTCTAAAAATAATTTAATTAGATTTTTCGAATGCTTAANTAGAAATGATGTTGAAAAATTTAATAANACAGATTTTTATGTTGATAAAAATGTATTNCCTGAATTATCTGATGATGAAAATTATTTTATAGATTTTATAGNTTGTANTCTATTTGATCAAAANGAAAATAAAATTGGAATNGTTAAAGATGTTATTCCAATNCAAGGTAATGATGTATTAATGNTTAATACTTNAAATGGTGAAAAAATGGTACCATTTGCAAAAGATTTAATTATGTTTTTTGATAAAGATGATAAAAAATTNGTAATGACNATACATAAAGGTATTTTTGAATAATGAATATTATTTTTATTACTCCATTTCCTGAAACTATAATTAGTTTTATGGAAAATAGTATGATTAAAAAAGCTCANGATAAAGGCTTNATTAATTATAAAATACTTAATNTATTTGATTATGCTGATCAGCCACACCAAAATATAGATGATTATCCTTTTGGTGGTGGTACTGGAATGGTTATGAAGCCTGANCCAATTTTTAGAGCCTTTGATGATTTAAAATTAAATNCNAAAAAAGGAAANATGAGGGTTGTTTACCCATCTCCAGATGGAAAAGTTTTTAATCAAAATGAAGCAAAAAAATTAAAAGAAAATGAAACTTTAGTTTTTATATGTGGACATTACAAGGGTGTTGATCAGAGGGTTAGNGATAACTTAGTTACAGATGAATATTCTATTGGAGATTATGTTATAACAGGTGGAGAATTATCTTCATTAGTAATTTCAGATTCAGTAATAAGGTTAATACCTGGAGTATTAAATAATATAGAATCTGCAGAAACAGATTCTTTTGAATCTAATTTATTAGATTGTGAATATTATACAAGACCTGAGGTNTATAGAGATTTAAAAGTACCAGANATTTTATTATCTGGTCATCATCAAAAAATTAAAGATTGGAAATTGAAATTAAAGAAAGAAAAGACAAAAAATAATAGGCCAGATTTATGGCTTAAATATAATAATGAAAATTAGATGGAGTTAAAATGAATAAAATACTAAATGCAACAAAAGATAGCTTAAAATCTGACATGGTTGATTTTAAAGCTGGGGATACTATTTCAGTTGGCGTGAAAGTTACAGAAGGAAATAGAAGTAGGGTTCAGCTGTTTGATGGAGTAGTAATTGCTCAATCTGCAGGTGCTGGAACAAGCAAAACTTTTACTGTAAGGAAAATATCTAATGGTATAGGTGTAGAAAGAATATTTCCATATCATTCGCCAATTATAGATTCTGTAAAAGTACTTAAAAAAGGCAAAGTAAGAAGAGCTAAGCTTTATTATTTAAGAAATTTAAAAGGAAAAGCAGCTAGAATTAAAACTAAAGAGTAATTTTTTTTGGATACTTTTTCAAATACTAACAAGCTTAATAAATTAATAGATATTGGTATAGCTTTATCAAAAGAAAAAAATATCAATATTTTATTAGAAAAAATCTTAAATGAAGCAAGAGTGATTTCAAATTCTGATGGTGGAACTGTATATTTAATTACAGATGATTCTCAAAAATTGAGTTTTGAAATTATGCAAACTGAATCATTAGGTATTAAGTTTGGAGGTTCNTCAGAACCTGTNCCTGATTATATTTATCCAGTTAAGTTATATACGGATGATGGTAATAAAAATCTTAATAATGTCTCTGCTGTATGTGCACTAANAGNNAAAACAATTAATATTAAAAATGCATATGAAAATAATGAATATGATTTCTCTGGTGTTAAAGGTTTTGATAAAAAACATAACTATTTTTCTAAGTCATTTTTAAATATCCCATTAAAAGACCATAAAGAAAAAGTTATTGGAGTCTTACAGTTATTAAATGCACAAAAAGATGGTGAAATTGTTTCATTTTCAGATGAATTAGTTACACTAGTTGAAGCTTTAAGTTCTCAAGCTTCTGTTGCTTTAACAAATCAATTATTAATTGATGAACAAAAAGCATTATTTAGAGCATTTATTAAATTGGTTGTGGATGCATTAGATAAGAAAGATCCAGTTACTGGTGGACATTGTAATAGAGTTCCNCTTATAACTATGATGATTGCAGATTATGTTAATTCAGATGCAAATGATAAATATAAAGATATTTCTTTTTCAGAAGATNAAATGGANGAATTNTTTGTAGCTGCATGGCTACATGACTTTGGTAAAGTTGCAACTCCAGATCATATTATGAATAAATCTACAAAACTACAAGGAGTGTACGATAAGATTGATCAAATAAAATTAAGATTTGAAATTTTAAAAAGAGATATTGAAATAGAATTTTATAAACAACAAATTAAAGGTTCTAATATAGAACAACAGCCCTTTCAATCTAAATTACAAAAAATAAAAGATGATTTTTTATTTTTAGAAAAGTCTAATTTAGGTGGAGAGTTTATGTCTGATGATTTACAAGAAAAAGTACGAGAAATAGCCAAGTATAAAATATCAATTGATGATAATTCAAAACCAATTTTATCAGATAAAGATGTTGATTTTTTAACAATATCTAAAGGAACTTTATCTAAAGAGGATAGACAAATAATGGAAGATCATGTTTCATTAAGTTATGAGTTATTAGATAAGCTTCCTTATCCTGAACATTTAAAAGAAGTACCTTATATTGCTGGCTGTCATCATGAAAAACTAAATGGTGAAGGTTATCCAAATGGATACTCTGGTGATCAACTGCCACTGCAAGCGCGTATAATAGCTATAGCTGATGTATTTGAAGGATTAACAGCACCAGATCGTCCTTATAAGGAGCCATATAAGCTTTCTAAAGCATTAAATATTTTAAAATTTATGGTTAACGATGGAGAAATAGATCCTGATTTATTTCATCTATTAATTACAAAGAAATTATATTTAAAATATGCGAATGAGCATCTTAATGCTAACCAAATTGATTCAATTGATGAAAAGAAATTATTGAGTTAAATGAAATGAGTTACGTATTATGAATAATAAACAAAATAAAGTCCGTGAGGCTCTTAAACTTATTCCTTCAATTGATGAAATTCTAAAGGAACATAAAATTTCTGGTAGAAATACTCCCTTAGATTTTATCAAACATAATCTAAATAATAAGTTAAATGAAATAAGAAAAGATTTTCAATCAGGCAAGATTGATAAAAACCCAAAAAAATATATAAATGATCAAATTACACAAGTATGCAATGAATCATGTCAAAATAGTTTAAAACCTGTAATTAATGGAACAGGTATTATATTGCATACAGGTCTTGGAAGAGCTCCAATTTCAAAAGAGATTTTAATAGATGGTATAATGCAAAATTATCCATATTCAAATCTTGAGATTAATATCAAAAATGGTAAAAGAGGTGATAGAAATATTCATATTTCTAAATTAATTAGTAGTATTTGTAATGCAGAAGAATCAATTGTAGTTAATAATAATGCAGCCGCTGTTATGTTAACATTAAATAGCCTTTGTAATAATAAAGATGTTATAATCAGTCGCGGGCAACAGGTAGAAATTGGTGGTTCATTCAGGATTCCAGATGTAATACAAAAATCTAATTGCAATATGATAGAAGTTGGTACTACAAATAAAACTCATACAGCAGATTATGAAAATGTTATTAATAAAAAAACAGGTGCAATTTTATATGTGCATACTAGCAATTATAAAGTAATAGGATTTACCAATGAAATAGATATAAAAAAATTATCAAAATTAGCAAAAAAATATAAAATTCCTCTAATTATAGATTTAGGGAGTGGTTCAATTATTGATTTCAAATCTTTTGGTTTACCTATGGAAAAAATGATTAAAAAATATATGGAATTAGGTGCTGATATTATAACATTTAGTGGAGATAAGCTACTAGGAGGACCTCAATCTGGGATTATTTCTGGTCAAAATGACTTAATTAAATTAATTAAACAAAATTCAATATATAGGGCAGTTAGATGTGATAAAATTAGAATTTCAATTTTAGAAAATGTATTAAGAACTTATTATTCTTCTAAAAATGTTTCAGAAAAGAATCTAGCAATTCAACTTTTTTTAAGATCAGAAAATGAGCTTAAAAAAAATGCAGAAAAAATCTTAGAAAGTTTATCTAAAAAAATAATCAAAGAATTCAATATTAGTTATGAATGTTCACAAGTTGAAGCAGGAAGTGGTTCCTTACCAACAGAAAAGATGGAAAGTGTTGCTTTATCTTTTAGATCAAATAGCTTATCTGCTAATAAAATTTATCGAAAATTTCTTAATATGGATATTCCCTTAATTGGATATATTAATAATGATATGTTTTTTATTGATTTAAAGGCAATTCCAAATGATCAATTAGAATTATTAATTAAATCTATAAATACTATAATCTAATGAATGAACTGATTGTAGGATTATCAGGCCATATTGATCATGGCAAAACTTCAATAATTAAATCATTAACAAATGAATTTTCTGGAACTCTAAAGGAAGATGTTAAAAGAGGGATGACAGTTGATTTAGGTATTGCATTTTTAAATGATAAAATTACTTTAATTGATGTGCCAGGGCATCGTGATTTTATTAAAAATATGTTATCTGGAACACAGTCTATTGATGTAGGTCTTCTGGTAATTGCAGCTGATGATGGTATTATGCCTCAAACCATTGATCATTTTAATATTCTTAAATTACTTGATGTATCTGAATTAATTATATTGATTAATAAAATTGATTTAGTTGATGAAGAAATGATTGAATTAGTTAAATTAGAAATACAGGATTTAATTAATGATACTAAATATAAACATGCAGATATTTTAAATATTTCTACTTTAGAAAATAAAGGTATAAAAGAATTAAAGAANACATTAGANAATATTTCAAGAATNGATAAAAANGATAATGGTGCNTTTAGAATGCCNATTGANCGCATTTTTTCTGTTAAAGGTTTTGGAACAGTTGTAACAGGGACTGTTACTTCAGGTAGTGTTACTATTGGAACAGAAGTAAAGATTGANCCAATATCAAAGTTAGCCAAAATTAGAGGAATCAATTCTCATAATAATACATCAANCTCTGCTTCAATTGGTCAAAGAGCNGCAATTAATCTTCAAAATATTGATAAAGATGATATTAAAAGAGGTTATCAGGTAGTAGATAAGAATTTATTTGGAGGAGTATATTCAGTAATAGCAGAAATACAAATTTTAGATGATTTAGATAAACCTATTAAAAGAAATCAAAGAGTTAGAATNCATTTAGGTACAGCTGAAGTAATAGGTACAATATTTTTATTTGATCAAAAGAATATTAAATCAGGAGAGACAGCAACAGTATTAATCAATTTTGAAAAACCAATAGTAGCTTCTTATAGAGATAAATTCATTATAAGACACTATTCTCCTATATTTACATTAGGAGGAGGAAATATTATTTTGCATTCAAAAATTAAGAATAATTTTTTTAATCAGGATATGAAATTATCTGAAATATCAAATATGGTTAATGATATAAAAAATACAGATAAAAATAATTTTATTGATTTTATTATTGAGAAATTTGCTTTAAATCCTATTTTATTTGATGATTTTTGTAATCAATTAGGTTATTCAAAATTACAGTTGTTAGATTTATTAAAATCTTATAATAATATCAATGAGGTAAAGCATTTAAATAAAAGTTGGTTATTAACAGATAATCAAATTCAAAAATCAAAATCTACAATACTGAATTCTATATCAAATTTTTTCAAAAATAATAATTATGCAAATAGTATTAATAAAGAGATTATTATTAATGATACGAATACAAATCCTGATTATATCGATTATTTATTAATAATTTTACAAAACGAAAATAAAATTGAAAAAAAATCTGATGGTTGGTCACTTTTTAAACATNAAATTAAGTTAAGNGCAATAGATGAAAAAAATAAAAAAACACTTATCAATATTTTGNNNAAAGAAGGTTTTAATACCTCTTCAATTAAAGATTTAGTAATTAAATGTAATATGAAAGATGAAAAATCATTAATGGAGATTATTAAAATATGCGAAAATCAAAATTTGTTATTAAGAATNGATCAATCGATTTTAATAACATCTTCTAATTTCGATANANTAAAAAATAAGTTAACTATCTTTTTTAAAGAACAATCATCAATTACTGTNCCAGAGTTTAAAGAATTATTAAATATTTCAAGAAAATATGCAATTCCTATGCTTGAATATTTAGATAAAATTCAATTTACNAATAGAAATGGCAATAAAAGAGAATTAATAAAATGAGTATGATTGATAAGAATAAAGCAACTCCTGTTATGAAACAATTTTGGANTATTAANGAACAACATCAAGATTGTATAATTTTATTTAGAATGGGTGATTTTTATGAAACATTTGAAAAAGATGCAGAAATTGCTTCTAAAATATTAGGTATAGCCTTAACAAAGAGATCAAATGGTGCAGCTTCATCAGTAGCTCTAGCAGGTTTTCCCTATCATTCTTTAGATCAATATTTATATAAGTTATTAAAAGATGGTCATAAGGTAGCTATATGTGAACAAGTAGAAGATGCATCTCAAGCTAAAGGGATTGTAAAAAGAGAAGTTGTAGAAGTTGTATCTCCAGGAACTACTATATCAGATAAATTTTTAGATCATAACATTAATAATTATATATGTTGCGCATATTATGATAGAACTAATATTGGTGTCTCATTACTTGATTATTCTACGGGTGAATTTTATACNAATCAAATTGAAGCTCATAATTTTGATAATCTCATTTTGCAATATAATATTTCAGAATTTTTAGTTTTAGAATCACAAAAAGAATTATTTGAAAAATTTAAATCTACAAAGGAAATTTTTACAAATTCTATTCCAGATTGGTTAAATGAATGGAATTATAATAATGAAATTCTATGTAATCATTTTAGTGTTAANTCAATGAAAGGCTTTGGTCTTAATGACAAATCTTCATGTATTATTTCATCTGGCATAATTATGCATTATTTAAATGAAAATTTCAATCGTCAATCTTCTCATATTAATAGTTTAAAATCTTTATCATATAATAATAAAATGCAATTAGATTATTATACTACTAGAAATTTAGAATTATTTGAATCTTTATTAAATAGCAACAAGAGAAAAGGTACATTATTATCAACAATAGATAAAACAGTAACTTCATCAGGAAGTAGGCTATTAAAAAATTGGGTTACTAATCCTCTTATTGATAAAAAATTAATTAATAAAAGATTAGATATCATCGAGGAATTTATTAATGATTATAATTTTTTAGAGTATACTAGAAATGAATTAAAAAATACTTATGATATTAAAAGAATAATTTCAAAAATTTCATGCAATAAGGTTAATCCGCTAGATTTAATTAACTTATCAGATTCTTTNAATTTTTTAAATTCTTTTAGANATAATATTTCTTCTGATAAAAAAAACATCATAGAATTAATAAGTCAAGTTTTCAAAACTGATAAAATTATTGATTTAATTCATAAGACTTTAAAAGATANTCCTTCTATTAATATGAAAAAGGGAGATTTTGTTCGAGATGGTTTTTCAAGTGATTTAGATGAATTACGTACTATTTCAAATGATGCTAATGATTGGATGTTAAATTATCAACAAANACTTAANGAAGAGACTAATATATCTAGTTTAAAAATTAGTTTTAATAAAATCTTTGGTTATTATATTGATGTTACTAAAACACATTCAGATAAGGTTCCTGATAATTTTATAAAAAAACAAACTTTAGTTAATAATGAACGTTATTTTACAGAAGAATTAAAGGAATTTGAGGATAAAATTTTAAATNCAGATCATAAAATAATAANTTTAGAAAATAAAATTTTTGATAATTTATGCATTCAAATTTTAGAAGATATTATTAATATTCAATTTAATGCAGATTTGATTTCTAAGATTGATATTTTTTCATCTTTAGCATATTTATCAGNAAATAATAGATATGTTCGTCCAAAAATAAGTGATAGTTTTACATTAGAAATTAAAAATGGNAGACACCCCGTAGTTGAAGAGCTTATTTCAAATGATGANCAATTCATTTCAAATGATACAAACCTTAATNAAAAAGAATTTTTATCCATTATTACTGGTCCTAATATGGCTGGGAAAAGTACTTATTTAAGACAGATTGGGCTTATTATAATCATGGCACAAATAGGTTCATTTGTACCAGCAGATTATGCTAAAGTAGGTATAGTTGATAGATTGTTTACAAGAGTAGGTGCTAGTGATAATTTAGCTGAAGGAGAATCTACATTNCTNGTTGAAATGCAAGAAACAGCAAACATTCTAAATAATGCAACTAAAAATAGTCTTATTATATTAGATGAAATTGGCAGAGGGACATCAACATATGATGGCTTGTCAATTGCATGGGCTNTAACTGAATTTATACATGATAATATAAAAGCTAAAACTCTTTTTGCAACCCATTACCATGAATTAGTTGAGTTAGCAAATGATTTAAATAATGCAAATAATCTGAATGTTTTAGTTCAAGAATCATCAGGAAAGTCAGATATAGTATTTTTAAGAAAAATAGTTAAAGGTGGTACCGATAAGAGTTATGGTATTTATGTTGCAAAGATGGCGGGTTTACCAAATAAAGTCATTTCAAAATCTAAAATTTATTTAGAATTATTAATTAATAAACAAAAAAATACTTCTTTAATTAATGATAAAGAAATCAAAAATTTAATTAACAAAATAGATAATCAAGAAAATCATTTGCATCAAGATCTTATTAATGATTTAGCTAAAATAAATATTAATGATATTTCTCCANTTGAAAGTTTAAATATTTTAAATGAAATAATTAAAAAACATGTTAAGTAAAAAACTAATCATAATATTATTTATTCAATTTGGTTTGAGTTATAATGTCTTTAATCATACTCAAGATTATAAAGTGTCTACATCATCATATGCTGCTTCATATAGTATTGATAATTCTATATATAATTTTTTTAATCCTGCTTGTAATATTGATAATAATAAGTTTATGTATTCAATTTTAGGTAATCATTTTAATGGTATTTTAGAAAATCAGCAGCTCTTTTTTTCTTTAAAAACTGAATTTTTAAAAACTCTTAATATAGCTTTATTAAGAACATCAATCGATGATATTTATGATACTTCATCTGCATGGAACGATCATAATCAAAATGGTACTGTAGATATAGATGAAATAAACTATGATAGCATTAATAAATTTTCTCATAATACTTTAGGCTTTATTATATCAAAGCCTTTTGATATTAATCAAGCTAGATTAGGGATTAATACAAAGTTTTCTATTTCTAGTCTATTAGATCAAAATTCATTTTCACATTCTTTTGATTTTGGTATACATAAAAAATTTCATTATTACAGCTTTGGATTGGTTATTAAAGATTTTTTAAATCGTTCATATTGGAGNAAAGGNGAAGTTAATAAATTAGAAACACAAAGCATTTTGGGTTCTAATTTTAATTTNAAAAAATTCAATTTGAGTTTTGATTATAATCTCATTAATAATGAGTATATGTTTGGTACAAATTATCAATATAATTCTTCATTTTCTATCCAATTAGGNCATTCTTATTTTGANAAATTATATTTAGGTTTTTTATTAAGTTTTGAAAAATTCAATATTGGATACTCTTTTGTTGTGCCTAAATANACAGAATTAGGAACATCTCAGAGGATATTAATTGGNATNAATAAAGATTCTTTTAATTTAAAATTATAGATATTGCAGATTTATTAATTAGTATGTAATATTAATGCCTTTATAGAGGGCACTATACTAGAGGGCATAATAAATGATTACAAGTATGACAGGTTTTGGTTTAGCAGAAAGAAAAAGTAAGTTATTTTCTATTGAAATTAATATTCGTTCTACAAATAACAGGTTTTTTGATTCCAATATCAAGATTCCAAATTCTATTTCATCATTAGAAAAAATAATTTATGAATCATGTAAATCAAAATTTATAAGAGGCTCAATTCAGTTGTATTGTAGAATAAAAATGAGCGATAATAAAAATAATACACAGTCAATAAGTAAAAGTAAGTTAAATGATTTTTATAATTTATTATCTCCAATTGATAAAAAATTTAAGAATAGTAATTTGGGTTTAAATTTATCGTTTGATAATATTTTAAATAAATTAACAGCTCAAGAATTTGATTTGAATGATGCAAATAAAAAAATTATTTTAGATACTTTTAACAAGGCTTTTTTAGATT
The DNA here is from genome assembly GCA_002710085.1 of Fidelibacterota bacterium. Next base: position 8,338 of record PAOX01000029.1, on the reverse strand, counting down.
TATCAAAATCAAGAAAATTTGAAGGAAAAAAAATAGAAAAAGAGATTAAACTTAATATTAAGAGTTTAATAAAAATAAACTCTAATTTGATAAAATTAGAAGGAAAAAATAAAAAAGAACATTTTGAAAATTATAAAAAAAGAATTAAGATATTATTAAGTCAGTTTGGTTATGATTTGGATGATAGTAAGCTATANAAAGAACTTGCTATATTTTCTGATAAATATGATATTTCTGAAGAAACTTCAAGAATAAATTATCATATAGATAAATTAAAATATCACATCAAAAAAGAAGATTATCCAGGAAAAAAAATTAATTTTTTATGCCAAGAATTATTTAGAGAGATTAATACTATTGGATCAAAATCAAATAATGAAATTGTTAGTTCATTAGTTGTTGATTTTAAAACATATTTAGAAAAAATTAGGGAGCAAATTCAGAACATATTATGAAAAATAGTCTATTAGTTATATTAGCAGCGCCATCAGGAACTGGTAAAAGTACAATTTGTAAAGAATTGATTAAAAAAAATAAAAAATGGGAATTTTCTGTTTCTGTGACTACTCGTATTCCTAGAGATGGTGAGGTTGATGGAAAAGATTATACTTTTATTTCAAATTCNGAATTTGAGCATTTTGTAAAATTTGGTGATTTTATAGAATGGGAAATTGTCCATGGAAATAAGTATGGAACTCCTTGGTCNTCTGTAGAAAATNCTATTTCAGANTCTAAAGTTATGATTTTTGATATTGATGTAAAAGGTGGTTTAGCAATTAAAGAAGAATATCCTGATAATACAATTCTTTTATTTATTGAACCTCCAGGNGAGAATATNAANGAACAAAAAGAAGCCTTAAATGATAGACTAGTAAAAAGAGGTAATGAGCAAGAACTTGCAATTAAGCATAGATTAAAGAGATTTGAGACAGAAATGCAGTATAAAGAAAAATTTGATTACTCATTTATCAATAAAGATTTAAATAAAACAGTAGATAAAGTAGAAAAATTAATAAAGAGGAAAATAAAATGAAAATCGAAGCAGTTAAACTAAATGACATGGTAACTGATAAAGCTGATATATATACTACTATCATGGTTATTTCAAATAGAGCTAGACAAATAATTGATAAACGTTTTTTAGAGCAAATTAATCTAGAAGATGTAGAAGATTCAGAAGAATTGATTCAATTTTCTAAAGAAGATTTTGATAAAGAAAAGCCAATGATGAAGGCATATCAAGAATTTTTAGATCAGGAGTTAGAATGGAATACTGAATCTAAAGATGAATCAGATGCTTAATCAATTAGTTTCAAAATATTTACATCAAACTCAGGAGTTATTTGGTAACACATTATATTTTTCAAATAAAGATAGTNATGTAAATTTTTATGAGTNTGGTGATATAAATTCTGATATTGTATTTATTAAAAAAATNTCATCTGATAAAGATGAACAGATAATTTTCANTAAAATATTAAAGGCTTTAAATCTATCTGAAGATCAAATTTTTATAATAGACTACATAAATTCTAATATAAAATCAGATAAAAAGTTAAGAGCTCTAATCAGTCAATTAAATCCAAAGATAATTGTGAGTTTAGGATCAGATATATCACAGTTCATATTAAGTACTAATGAAAATGTAGACTCTTTAAGAATAAAAAATAATTTTTTAAAAGAAATAAAAGTCATTCCTACCTATAGCCTAACGAATATTAAAAATAATTTAGATTTAAAAAGGCATGCTTGGAATGATTTAAAAGTAATATTATAGATATGGTCGATACAAATAAAACAAGGCAATCTCCTTATTCATTATCTGCAGAAAAAGCAGTTCTTGGTTGTTTATTGATAAATAAAGAAGCAATTCATAGAACTATACATTCATTAAGTATTAATGCATTTTATGATGAAGCACATAAAACAATTTATGCAGCAATATGTAATATGTTTGAAGGTGGACAAATTGTAGATAGTGTTACCATTATTGATCATTTAAAAAAGAACAAGACTTTAAAGAAAGTTGGAGATTCTTATTATATTACTGGTTTAGTAGAAGATGCTCCTTCATCTGAGAATGTTGATCATTATTCTGAAATTGTAAAACAAAAATACACATTAAGAACAATTATAAATACTGCTATAGAAATGAGTAGTGAAGCTTATGGTGAAGAGCATGATCCTATTGAAATATTAGATCATGCTGAAAAGAAAATATTTGAANTATCACAAGCAACAGAAAGAGGAGAATTTGTTTCTATAAATCCAATTTTAGAAGAAGTTTTAAAAGAATGGGGNACTAAAACTGATTCAGGTTTATTTGGCATCCCATCTGGTTTTTTAGATTTGGATGAAAAATTNTCTGGNTTTCAAAAATCAGATTTAATCATTTTAGCTGGTAGACCATCAATGGGTAAAACGGCATTATGTTTATCAATTGCTAGAAATGTTGCTGTNGATCATAATAAAAGAGTTGGTATTTTTAGCTTAGAAATGTCTAAGAAACAACTTGGAGAACGTTTAATATCTTCTGAATCAAGAATTAATAGTCATAAAATTAAAACTTCACAATTACCTAAAGGTGATTGGAGAAAATTGTCAACTGCTGCAAATGCTTTATCTAAGTCTANAATATTTATTGATGATTCACCTGGATTAAATGTTATGGAATTAAGAGCAAAAGCAAGGCAATTAAAAGCAGAAAAGAAGATTGATTTATTAATTGTTGATTATATTCAGCTTTTAAATGCTGGTACTCGCTCAGAAAATAGACAACAAGAAATGTCATATATTTCAAGGTCTTTGAAAGCGTTAGCAAAAGAACTTGATATTCCTATAATTTGTTTATCTCAGTTATCTAGAGCTGTTGAGAACAGAACAAATCATCGTCCAATTATGTCCGATTTAAGAGAAAGTGGAGCTATTGAGCAAGATGCTGACGTTGTTTTATTCATATATAGACAATTTGTTTATACTGAATCAGAAGAAGATAAAAATATAGGTGAAATTATAATAGCTAAACATAGAAATGGNCCNACAGGAACTGCTAAGGTTACATTTATTGCTGATTATGCACGTTTTGANAATTATGAATTTTCAGATAGGATTTCAGACGTTCCATTTTCATAATAGACTCTTAATATGGTAATAGAAAATATTAAAACTATTATAGGCTATTCTTCAAAATCAATCCCCAAAGATTTTGCTAAATTACTAAAATCATTAAAAGAGCATCAAGATTTAGATCAGAGTGCATTAGATTTAATCTATGATGCTTATTGTTTTGGAAAAAAATCCCATGAAGGTCAAAAAAGAAAATCTGGAGAACCATACTTTAATCATTGTGTTTCTGTTGCAACTATATTAGCAGATTGGGNAATGGATCAAAATATAGTTATAAGTGGCCTTTTGCATGATACTATTGAAGATACCAAGGTTACTAAAGAAACCATAAAACAAAGATATGGACAGGATGTATTATTTTTAGTTGAATCTGTAACTAAATTATCTGATATAAAATTCAATAGTAGAAGTCAGAAAAAAGCTGAGAATTTTATGAAGATGTTTATCTCTTTCGCTAATGATATAAGAGCAATTATTATAAAGTTAGCTGATAGATTGCATAATCTTNGGACTATTTCATTTTTATCAAAAATTAAACAAAGACGTTTAGCTNTAGAATCTAAAGAGATTTTCTCTCCTTTAGCTCATCGTATTGGTATGAATAATGTTAAAATGGAAATGGAAGATATCATTTTTTCAATTTTGGAACCTTCTAATCATAANAAAATAAAAAGTTTAGTTAAATCAAACAGAAAAGATAGAGANAAGTATATTAATNATTTTATTAATCCATTAGATAATGGATTAAAAGATATTGAAGTTGATTATGATATGNATGGAAGGGCAAAACATTTTTATTCTATTCATAATAAAATGAAATTAAAGAATATTACTTTTTCTGAAATTTTTGATCAATTTGCTATTAGAATTGTTGTAGAAAAAGTTAAAGAATGTTATATGGTTTTAGGTATTATTCATCAATTTTATACACCTCTTCAAGATAGGTTTAAAGATTATATTGCAATGCCTAAGAGTAATGGCTATCAATCTATACATACAACTGTTTTTGGTAAGGAAGGGAAAATGGTTGAAGTGCAAATCAGAACTAAAGATATGGATAAAATTGCAGAAATTGGAGTTGCTGCACATTGGATATATAAAGATCAATCTGACCAAATAGTTAAAAGAGAAAAAATATTAGAAAAATTTGCATGGATTCGAGATATGATTGATGAATTAAGTAATGACAATAAAAATCCTCAAGAATTTATGGATATGCTTAAAACTGATTTATTTCATGATGAAATATTTGTATTTACTCCAAATGGTGATGTAATACAGCTTGTAGAGAATGCAACTCCCATTGATTTTGCCTTTCAAGTACATAGTCAAGTTGGATTAAAATGTACAGGTGCCAAGGTAAATGGACACATTGTACCTTTAAATACACACTTAAAAAATGGTGATTCAGTTGAAATTATAACCTCAGAAAATAAACATCCAAGTTATGCGTGGCTCCAAATCGTTAAAATGCCTAAATCAAAAAATCATATTAAACGATGGATAAAACATAATGAGTATAAAGAAAAAATAATACTTGGTAAAGAAATATTAGAAAAAGGTTTAAGGAAGATTAAAAAAATATCACTTTTAAAGAAAATTAAAGAAAATCATCATTTATTTGATAACTCTAGTGAAGAATCTATTTATATTGATCTAGCAAGTGGTGAAAAAACTGTTAAAGATTTAGTCCAAAAAATAGAACCTAAAGACGTGATTGAAGATAATGTTAAGGATGAGACTTTAACACAAAAATTTATAAGAAAAGCTAGAGGTATAGCTAAAGGTGTAACAGTTGGTGGAATCAGTAATACTCTAATTAATTATGGTAAATGTTGTAATCCTATTCCAGGAGATGAAATAGTAGGTTATGTTACACAAGGTAGGGGAGTAACAATTCATAGAGCTTCATGTAATAATTATCCTATTTCAGCTTCAAATAGATTAATCCCAGTTGAATGGCAGATATCCGATAATTCTTCATATATAGTAAGATTAAAGATTGAAGGAGAAGATAGGAAGGATTTAGCTAAAGATATTATTGAGTGTACTTCAAACTTAAATATGAACATATCTAGTATTAACATGTCTGGAGAATCTGGCTTAGCTAAATGTATGCTTATAGTAGAAGTACGAGATATTAAGCAATTAAATCGATTACAAAACAAATTAAAAACTATTAGTAGAATTTATAAAATTGAAAGGCAATAAAATTGAAAAAAGTTAAATATAATAAAGATGACTTAGTAAGAAAATTATCACAGAAACTTTTATTTTCTCATGAAGATATGAAATTTATGGTTGATAATTTTTTAGAAACTATTCTTGATATTTTAAAGCAACCAAAAGATAATATTAGAATTGAATTAAGAAATTTTGGTGTTTTTGAAGTTAAACCAACCAAAGCAAAACCAAAAGCAAGAAATCCTAGAACAAACAAAGAAATATATGTTCCTGCGCATAGAAAAATATCTTTTAAACCAGGGAAAGATTTAAAAATTGAATTAAAGAAAGAGTGGAAGGTTTAGTTGAATAGAATACTTGCAATTGATTATGGGGATGTACGTGTTGGATTAGCCTTATCTGATTTAACATGTACAATAGCACAACCTTTTAAAACTCTTAATTATGATGATATGAATCATTTAATAAATCAATTATCCGAAATCATTACGGAGAAACAAGTTAATAAAGTAGTGGTTGGTATACCTTATAATATGAAGGGTGATGATACTCAACAAACTACCAAAGTTCGTGAATTTGTATCAATTTTAGAACAAAAGTTAGGATATGAAATAATTTTTGTTGATGAAAGATTAACCTCATCAGAGGCAGAAAAGTTTATGCATCAAATGGATATCAAAACTGGCTTTAATAAAGATAAAATAGATAAAATAGCTGCATCTATAATACTACAAGAATATATTGATACAATCTAATGGTTAAGTTTTTACCTTCAATAATTTCTGCTGTACTTATGGGTATTTCTCAGCAACCATGGGGGTTTGGTTTTTTAGCATGGTTTTCATTAGTTCCTTTTATTTTTTCTATTGAAAAACAAAAATCATTAAAAGGCATTATAAAGCAATCTTTCATATGGAGTTTTTTATATCATTTAATATTCTTTTTCTGGATTTCTGATAATATTGGGTTAGATAGCCAAGTATTGAGATATTTGATTATGTTATTGGTTGTATTGGTATTAACTCTCAATATATTTCTGATATATACTATGTATTATTATTTTAGAAAGAAATTCAAGCTTTTTAATTCAATATATCTTCTTCCATTTATTATAACATCTATTGAATATATAAGGTCTTTAGGCTTTTATGGATCAGCATGGAATTCATTATCATATACTCAAATTGATTATTTATTAATTTCACAAAATATAGAATATACTGGCATATATGGTTTAACATTTTGGATTGTACTTATTAATGTTATGATATATAGGGTATATAATAAATTAAATTCTAGAAATATAATTTTATTATCATGTTTTTTTATTATTCCTTGGATAACTGGTTTGGTAATTAAATCTAATCATATGATTAATGGTTCAATTATTAAAACAAAATTAGTTCAGCCAAACATATCTCTTGATGAAAAAAGAAGATCATTAAGAGGTTCTTTAAATAAATTGATAAATCTTTCACTAAAATCATCTAATGAATCGATTGACTTAATTATTTGGCCTGAAAGTAGTATTTCAGGTGCCTTTTTAAAAGATGGTATGTACAATTCATCGCTATCATCTAAGATGAATAAATTTTTATACAAGTCTAAATTTTCATTGATAGCAGGGTCAGATTTAAAAATTGATAACAAGAGATATAATTCGGCTATATTATTTAAATCTGATTCTATAGAAAGTATTTTTCATAAACAGAAATTAGTTCCAAATGTGGAAAGAACTCCATCAATATTTAATATAATTGGTTTAAATATAGGGCTAACTAATTTTGATATTGGTACTGAATTAACAATGTTTTCTGTTAATGATTTTAATTTTGCATCTATGATATGTATTGAATCAGTATTTCCTGATTTAACTAGAAAATTTGTTAATAATGGTGCTGAATTTATTACATATATTGTAAATGATGGTTGGTACCCTAGAAATCCTCAATTAGATCAACATGCAAGAAGATGTATATATAGAGCTATTGAGAATAGACGGTATGTTATAAGAGGAGCAAATACAGGGGTGACTATGGTAGTAGATTCATATGGGAACATTACTAATAAACTTGAGTTCAATAAAGAAGGAGTAATGGAAGCGGATATTATTACTTCAGATAGAAAAACATTTTATACAAAATATGGTGATTTATTTTCTATTTTTAATTTATTGTTTATAGTATTAATTATGGTAATTTCATTTTTTAAAGGTTATAAAAATTCAGATGTTTATTAAAAAGTACATATTATGTTTGTGTTTATTTTCATTATCGTTTTCTCAGTTATTAGATAATTTAGATATCAATGCATTTAAGTCATTAGCTGTCCCTGGTTGGGGGCAAATGGAAATGTCTGAAAATAAAAGAGCTAAAAATTTCTTTATTTTAGAAGCTTGTACATGGATATCCTTTTTAGGTAGTAACTATTCTAATAATTGGTACACAGATAATTATATGTCTTTTGGTAGCTATCATGCTGGAATTGATTTAGATAATATTAGTGATAATGAATTATCATTATTAGTAGTACATCTTAGTCAATATGACAATATATATGAATATAATGATACTATGGAAAGACAAAGAAGATATGATGATGTATATCCTGATATTCCTAAATACCAATGGGATTGGGATAGTAATAAAAACAGAAACTCATTTAATGATTTAAGAGTAAAGAGTTCTTTTGCAAAAAAAATGAATAATTTTACAATAGCTGCTTTATTAGTTAATAGAGCACTTTCATTTTTTGATATAGTTTATTTAAATGGACAGAGTAAGTATAAATTAGAATCAGCAGTGCTTCCTATTTCAAATAATAATGTTATAATAAATTGCACACTTCATTTTTAATACTTTTGAATTAGTTTTAGCTATTGTTAAATTTCGAGGCTTGAAATGCCCCGGTAGCTCAGCTGGATAGAGCAACGGCCTTCTAAGCCGTAGGTCATACGTTCGAATCGTATCCGGGGTACGAGAAGAAAACCTCTCATTTATTGAGAGGTTTTTTTGTTTTTGGACTATAA
>PAOX01000028.1 GCA_002710085.1 Fidelibacterota bacterium | reverse complement strand
TAGTTGATGATGTTAAGGATATAAAAGTATCAACAAGATTGACTGATTCTCCATGTTGTATGGTAGCTGATCAAAATGATCCAACTGCTCAAATGCAACAAATGATGGAAGCAATGGGTCAGAAATCAAACGAAAAAATTAAACCAATAATGGAAATAAACCCTAATCATAAAATTATTAAAAAATTAATCAAATTAGGGAAAGGTAAAGCTTTTAATGATTCAGTAAAGCTTTTGTATGATCAAACTTTAATTATAGAAGGTTTAAANCCNGATAATCCATNNGANTTTGNAAAAAGANTAAATGAGGTNTTNAATAAATCATTATAAAGAGATTTAAAACAANAGAAGTTTTTGTTGGNAACGTTCCTTTNGGCGGNTCTAANCCAATTCGTATTCAATCNATGACNACAACNGATACNATGGATACTGATGCTACAGTTGAACAATCTATTACAATGATTAAGGCTGGTTCNGANTATGTNAGAATTACAGCNCCTAATTCTAGACAAGCNCAAAATCTTCAAAANATAAAAGATGAATTAAATAAAAAAGGTTATTCAGCTCCACTTNTTGCAGATATTCATTTTACNCCTAATGCGGCTGAAATAGCAGCTCAAATAGTTGAGAANGTTAGGATTAANCCTGGNAATTATGCTGATAAGAAAAAATTTAAAATTAGAGANTATTCTGATAAAGAGTATAAGTTAGAAATTGATAGAATNCANGATAAGTTTTCACCTNTAGTAAAATTATGTAAAAAGCATGGTACAGCTATGAGNATAGGAACAAATCATGGTTCNCTTTCTGATAGAATTATGAATAGATATGGTGATACTCCTCTTGGTATGGTTGAATCTGCTTTAGAGTTTGCTAGAATATGTGAAATTCACAATTNTCATAATTTAGTTTTTTCAATGAANGCTAGTAATCCTATTGTTGTGGTTCAGGCTTATCGNTTATTAGTAAAAAAAATGATTGAAGAAAAAATGAATTANCCTCTTCATTTAGGNGTGACTGAGGCAGGTGATGGTGAAGATGGTAGAATAAAATCTGCTTTAGGTATTGGGACGCTATTATATGAGGGTTTAGGTGATACTATTAGAGTATCATTGACTGAACCTCCTGAAAATGAAATTCCAGTTGCTAAAAGATTAGTTGATAGATATTCAGATTACAAATTAGATANTACNNCTAAATTTNATATTTATGATTCTCATTTTGAATTAAGAGAAACTAATACTGTATTAAATATTGGAGGNAAAAATGTTCCTAGAGTAATAGCAGATTTGAGTTTTAAAAAACATATTTCTCATGATGATTTATCAANCTTGGGTTATTCATATTTAAAAGAAGAGGACAAATGGGGTATTAGTGATTTTGCATGTGATTATATCTATATAGGTAATAATGAGATTGATTTTAATATTCCTGGAACATTAGGTGTAATTCAGAACTTGAATGTTTGGAATAAAAATGAACGTCATTATCCATTAATATCTTTAGATGANTTTAAAAACCAAAAGATCTCATCNAAATTAAAATTTTTAGATTTTAAGATTAGCGACATTAATGAATTGTCAATTGATAAANTTACTAATGATTCTTCATTAGTTATATTATCTCAATCCAAAGATAGATTTGATATTGTTAATCAAAAAAAACTTTTTAGAAAATTATTAGATAAGAAGTGTCAGGTTCCGGTAATTTTGTCTAGTTTTTATGATAATTCATTAGAGGACTTAAAAATACAGCTATACTCAACTATTGATGTAGGCTCTTTGTTAACAGAGGGTTTTGGAGATGGTGTTTTTATTGTAAATGACAATACAGATAATACAAAGTATATAAACAGTACTAGCTTTGGGATATTGCAAGCAAGTAGAAGAAGAATATCTAAAGCAGAATATATATCATGCCCATCATGCGGTAGAACTTTGTTTGATTTGGAAGATACAACAGCAATGGTCAGGTCTAAAACAGGTCATTTAAAAGGAATTAAAATAGGCATTATGGGGTGTATTGTAAATGGTCCTGGAGAAATGGCTGATGCAGATTATGGTTATGTGGGTACAGGTGTAGGTAAAATCTCTTTATATAGAGGACAAAAGATGGTTAAAAATAGTATTGATTCAAAATTTGCAACAGAGGCTCTGATTAATTTAATTAAAGAGGATGGGAATTGGGTTGAGCCAAAAAAAGAGGAGCAATATAAATGAAGTTATTAATTAAACCTTTAAATAATTTAGCTAAAGAATATTATTCTAATCATGACCACTTTCACAGTGGTGATGCTGGTCTTGATCTGTATGTTTTAGAAGATCAAACTTTTAAGGCTGGTGAAACTGGTAAGATAAAATTAGGTATTTCTTGTGAAAATTTAGATGGAAAGGGATATTTTCTTTTTCCTAGGTCTAGTATNTCTAAAACACCATTAAGGATGGCAAATTCTATTGGNCTTATTGATGGTGGTTATAGAGGAGAAATAATGGCAGTTTGTGATAACATTAAAGATTATGATTTCTCTATATCTAAAGGTGATAGATTATTTCAGTTAGTATCTGCAGATTTATCTTCGATTGAGTTTAAAATAACAGATAATTTGTCTGACTCAACAAGAGGCGAGGGTGGTTTTGGCAGTACTGGAGCTTAATATATGTCAAAATGGCATCTTATATAATATTGGCATATATTTTGAGTATTTAAAGTTATTGAGTTAAAAATTGAAAAATAGGAGAGTATAGAAATGAAGATAAAACCATTATCCGACAGAGTAGTTGTAAAAGCAGAGGCTGCTGAGGAGAAAACAGCTTCAGGTATTATTTTACCTGATACTGCAAAAGAAAAACCTCAAATGGGTACAGTTGTTGCGATTGGTCCAGGTTCAGTATCTGATTCTGGTNCAAGTATTAAAATGACTGTTAAAGTAGGTGATAAAGTTCTATATGGTAAGTATTCAGGAACTGAAGTAACTATTGAGAACGAAGATTATTTGATAATGAAAGAAAATGATATATTTGCGATCATATAAAATTATAGAGGAGATTAATTAAAAATGGCAAAANATATTGAATATAACACANAAGCAAGAGCTAAACTTAAANNTGGAGTAGANGGTTTAGCGGATGCTGTTAAAGTAACATTAGGCCCAAAGGGTAGAAATGTTGTTATTGACAAAAAATTTGGTGCTCCAACAATCACAAAAGATGGTGTTACAGTAGCAAAAGAAATTGAATTGGAAGATGCTGTTGAAAACATGGGTGCTCAGATGGTTAAAGAAGTTGCATCTAAAACTTCAGATATAGCAGGTGATGGAACAACAACAGCAACTGTTTTGGCTCAATCAATTGTTTCTGAAGGTTTAAAAAATGTAACTGCTGGAGCTAATCCGATGGATATTAAAAGAGGTATTGATAAAGCNGTTATCCAAGTACTTGATTTNCTTAAAGGATTAAGTAAAGAGGTATCTAAAAAAGAAGAAATATCTCAAGTAGGTACAATTTCTGCTAATAACGATTCTTCTATTGGTAATCTTATTTCTGATGCTATGGATAAAGTAGGAAATGAAGGTGTTATTACTGTTGAAGAAGCAAAAAGTATGGATACTTTTCTTGAAACTGTAGAAGGTATGCAGTTTGATAGAGGATATTTATCTCCATATTTTGTTACAAACGCTGAAAGTATGGAAGCTGAATTAGAGAGNCCAATGATTCTTTTACATGAGAAGAAAATTAGTAATATGAAAGAATTACTTCCAGTGTTAGAGAAAGTTGTTCAAGCTGGAAAATCTCTATTAATTATTGCAGAAGATATTGAAGGTGAAGCTTTAGCTACTTTAGTAATGAATAAATTAAGAGGTTCTTTTAAAGTTGCTGCAGTTAAAGCTCCTGGATTTGGTGATAGAAGAAAAGAGATGATGCAAGATATAGCAATATTAACAGGTGCTACAGTTATTTCTGAAGATCAAGGATATAAGCTTGAAAATGCAGATTTATCTTATTTAGGTGAAGCTAGAACTGTTAATATTGATAAAGATAACACTACTATTGTTGAAGGTAAAGGTGATCAAGAAGCTGTTCTTGCTAGAGTAAATGAAATTAAAGTACAAATAGAAAAAACATCTTCAGACTATGATAGAGAAAAACTTCAAGAAAGATTGGCGAAGTTATCTGGTGGTGTAGCTGTTTTAAATATTGGTGCTGCTACTGAAGTTGAAATGAAAGAGAAAAAAGCTAGAGTAGAAGATGCTTTACATGCTACAAGAGCTGCTGTTAAAGAAGGTATTGTTCCTGGTGGTGGAGTTGCACTTCTAAGATCTGTTGATTCTATTAAAACAGATAAAATGGAAGGCGATGAAGCTATAGGTGCTGAGATTCTTAAAAAAGCTCTAGAAGGTCCAATGAGACAAATAGTAGCAAATGCAGGTCTTGAAGAATCTATTATTGTTAATGAGGTTAGAGGCAATAAAAGTAAAAGTTATGGATTTGATGCGAGAGCTGAAAAGTATCTTGATATGATTAAAGCTGGTATTATTGATCCAACACTTGTAACTAGAACTGCTGTTCAAAATGCTGCTAGTGTAGCAGGTTTATTATTAACAACAGAAGCTGTTATTTCAGATAAACCTGAACCAGCTGCTCCAGCTGCTCCTGCTATGCCTGATATGGGTGGTATGGGTGGTATGGGCGGTATGATGTAATTCATATAAAAGTTCAAAATAAAAAAGGCATCAATATTATTTGATGCCTTTTTTTTTACATTGTATTATTAATTATTAAGAATAATATCAACTAATTCGATAACATCTAAAATATTTAATATTCCATCACCATTTACATCAGAGTTATATCCTGATTCATTTGATAGAATTAAATTTATTAACATTAAGACATCTTGAATATTAACTGTATGGTCTAAATTTATATCACCATTTAAGAAATCAATTTCATCACAATAGCTATTATCGTCTTCAAATGTACCACCCATGCATACATAAGTTCCATAGCATATCCAAGTATACCAGTCACCCCAATCAGTACAGTCCCAATAGCAACCAGGAGTCATATTGCATTCTGTTTGTGATAAAGTTCCACATGCAGTTATTTCAACATCTTCAATCCATTCACATACTTCATCATTATTGCATGCGCTTTCTCCTAAATAATCACTACAGTTTTCGACTTCACCTAAAAAAAATGGACATGAATCAAAATTTCCATTATCTATTGTGCATTCAGTAATGATATCTACATTAAAAACTTCATAGATTTTCCAGGTATTACCATTCCAACCATTATTTCCTAAATCAGACATCATAAGAGTATAATGGCCATCTGCTAAACATATAGTTTCTGAATAAGGGGCCCCGCCATATAAATCTCCTGGAGATAAAGCCCAAACGACCTGTTCTTCCAAAACGCCTCCACCACATTCAATATAATATTCTTTTTCATCGGGATTTTCACATTGAGAAAAAACAAAACCTAACAAGCTAATTGATAATAAAATGTATTTAATATTCATATATAAATCCTTATCCTAAAACAATATTAACAAGAGATATAACATCTAAAATATTAATTTCTCCATCTTGATTAATGTCAGCAATAATATTATCATTCGTATCTCCTTGAGTAATGATATCTACTAGCACAATTATGTCTAAAATATTTATTATGCTATCTCCATTTATATCTCCTAATAAAATTTCTTCTAATATTGTACAATCTCCTTCTGTTTCTAAAGCTTGTCCATTAGGATCAGAAAAGATTATATCTGTTAAACATACCTCGGTTGTTCCTTGTTCATTATAGGTATAATAAATATTGGTTAACAAACCTTCTCCTCTAGATATTTCTTCTCCTGAAAATGAAAAACCTATAATAATTCCTGTTTCATCGCTATAGGATACAGTAAAACCAGCTTCATCTGCTGCTCCACCACTAATATCTATAATATTAATTAAATCAGGATTATCTATTAGGGTAAATTGAAAACCCCCAATATTAGATTCACTTAAATAATTAATTTCCATCATGTTTGAAGTTATATTACCAAATGAAATATAGGCTGAGGGTGATGGTGGTAAATCTTCACAATAGCTATTATCATCTTGGAAAGACCCTCCTCTACAACAATGGTACCAGTCACCATAGCCACCTCCATAGCATAAATCCCAATAACAATCAGGATGCGCATTATTACATGAGTTAGAATTATTATAATTACCACAATTACCCCAAGAAATATCTTCGATCCATTCACAGCTTTCATCAGATTCACAATTCTCTTTGGTTGTTTGATCATCACACTCATAAGGTTGGTATTCTATAACTAATCTTGGTGCATCTAATCCCGAATTATCAATATATCCATCTGTGCTACTCATTAAAATATTAAGCTGACCTGATTGAGAACCATATGAGATTTGAGATTGAGGGATAATGGCGCTATGAGTACCGCCTGAGCATTCCAAATTATCATATAGTGATTCGTCCCAATCTGAATTATGCCATAAATTATATGCAAGATCAGTTGAAATAGCACCTGTTTCATTAGTGGTTTTTATATACCCTCTATTCCAACACTGATTCATATCATATTTAAATTGTGCATTAAAAGATTGCATTTCTGGTAGATTAGATAAATCAAACCTCCATATAGCTGTATTTCTATTTTCAAAGCATTGATCATATACATCATGCCACCAGCAACCAGAAGTATACATGCTAGATTGATTGTAACTATGTAATGAGTGTGGTGTGCAGCAGCTACTACTTGTATTTGATGTATATCTTGCAGATTGAGTCCCATAGATTGTTATAGTTTCAGAAAAGACAAATGACATTAAGGTTAATGTTATGAGACTCAAACTGCTAAGTTTAAAAGATAAATTCATACTAATTCTCCTAGTTTTAAAAAAATTCTTTAATTATATAAAATGATATACTATATTTTTAAATATTTTTTTACTACAAATATTCACATATGTTAAATAAATTAATTAAAATACTTAAAAATAAAAATTTTGAATTAAATCAAGATTTGATTGATAATTTTTATAATAGTTCAATTANAAAANATGCTATATATNGTATTAGTCAAATAATATTTGAAGCTAANCAAATAGATCACCCNACAAGAGTAAAATGCCATGAAGAATTAGTTAAAATTTCAAAACAAAAAAAATGTAATTTTTCAGTTGCTCACAACCTAAGTCTTTCTGCTCGAGTGTATTCATTACTAGGGTTTAATGATAAAGCAATTAGAAATGATTTAGAAGCATTAAAATTATGGAAAACTGTTAAGCATGAACCTTTAGCTGTAAATGGTCAAATTATATCATATGCAAATATTGGAAATGTTTACAATGATTTAGGGCTTTATAATAAGGCGATTNGCTATTTTGAAAATGGACTTAAAAAATTGAAACTATGTAATAATGATTTAATACCATATATTAGAATTCATCTTGGTTTAGGGAGTGTATATAATAGTTTAAAAAGATATAAAAAGGCTGAATCATTTTTTATAAAAGCTTTTAATGAGTCAAAAAAAACTAAAAATGATTTAATTATCATTCCATGTGAAGTGAACTTAATACAAACTAAAATGAAGTATAATGATTANGAGTCTGTTATATCTAAATGTAAAAATATTCTTAAGCGTTTAAATAGATTGAAAGACTTTCATTATAAACCTCATATTTTNTCTACTCTTGGACTTTCTTATATGTATCTTAAAAAATATAAACAGTCAGAAAAATATTTTTTAGACCATTTAAAAATGTATACAAAAATGAAATCAACAGAGCATCAAGCATTAAGTTTTAAGCAGTTAGGACAATTATATTATAAAATGAAAAAATTTGATAAATCATTATCATTTTTTCAAAAAAGTTATGAAATTTATTCTAGATTAGAATCAATACAGAGTCACTTTGAAATTATTAAATATATATCAAGGATTCATGAAAGAAAAGGTGACAAGTCTAAAAGTTTATTATATTATAAAAAATATATAAGTCAAATCGAAAAAAACAACAAAGAAAAAGATAAATTATTCAAATTAAATAAAAGAAAAATTATTACAGGATTAGAGTCTGAAATAGAACAGGTAAAAAGAGAAAAAGATATTCTCAAAAAACAGGCTAATAGAAATAAAAGTTTAAATTCTCATGTGTCTTCATCATTGTTAGCCTTATCAAATAATGATTTTTTAAAACAAATCATTAAAGATATTGAGTCAGATTCAATTAGTAAAAGTAAGCTTATACAAACGATTAAATCCAATATATCTTCCAATATAAACTGGGTTGATTATTTAAAAGCGTTTGAGAAATTAAATCAAAATTTTATTGCTGAATTAAATAAATATAAATTGAGTATTACAGAAATTAAGATATGCACTTTTATAAAAATTGGCTTTGATAATCATCAAATAGCAGGAATAATGCATGTTAGTCTTAGAGCAATTCAGCAAAATCGTTATAGAATAAAAAAGAAATTAAAGATTGATCAAAAATTAAATTATTTTATTTTGTCGATATAATTAATACTTTTTAAAGTATGAACTTATATCATCATAAGAATTAGCAATTAGTATATTTTTATCAATTTTTTTTATTTCTTCATCTGTCAATGATGTAGTTATTCCAATAACTTTTGCTTTTGAATTAACCGCAGAAATAAGTCCTATCTTAGAATCTTCAATTATAATTGTTTCATTTGGATGTAATGATAAAGATTTCATTGCTTGTAAATATGGCATAGGAGAAGGTTTTGGTTCTTTTGCTTCGTTTACAGTAATTACAAAATCAAAATAATCATTGATGTTAAGACATGTTTGTATTTTTTGATAAGATAGTCTAGTTGTATTTGTAATAAGCCCGACCTTCAATTCTGTTCCCCTAATGTAAGTTTTATAGAAACCCTCAAACCCTTTAATATATTTAAGTTCAGTTTCCATAATTTTATATAGATATGTTCTTAATTTTAGTCGGATATCATCTATTGGGCCTTGAATATTAAATTTCTTTATAAATAGAGGGTAAAAATGTTTATATGATAATCCTTTAAAATCACTAAAATCATTAGATGTTGCAGTAATACCATTTTCTTTTAAGAATTTAATTTGTGCTTTATCCCAAAGACCTTCAGAATCTAGAATAGTACCATCCATATCAAAAAGTATACCATGTACGTTTTTCATCTATAGTTTTTGTATAAAAATTAATTAGTCTAGAATTAGTAGAGTAATAAGTGGAATTATTCCAAAAAAGAATAGTAACAATCTCCAAATATGGAATATAGCTGTGAGTAATTTCTTATATTCATCTTCTGTGCCAGGATACATTTTTTTAAATGCACTATACCCACTATATACATATGAAATCATAACATGACTAAAACTCATAAAAATAAAATTTATTACTACAAACCAAGTTAAAAATTCAATATTAAGCATAACTTAATAAATAACTTGAGTTCTATTATCTTTAATATTAGCAGTTTCTTTTTGATCTTCTAAGAATAGGCTGCTTTGAGTATTATTTAATCTTTCTAACTCATTTTTTTTATATAGAGATAGATCTAATGTGCTAGCATCTGGTTTCTCATTAACTCTAAATATAGATATATTCTCATTATCAATAGGGTTCATAGTTAAGTTTAAACCTTCTTCAATAGTAAGAAGAAAACCCTTTAATTCTGATATTGCAACTAATGTATTTCTTAAATCAGTAGCTATAAAAGATAGAAGAAAATCATTAATACTACCTTTATGATTTCTTATTAAGATATTTTTTGAAGCTTCTTCATCATTTTCTATCCAATATGATAATGGATCAAAACTCTCAATATCTTCANCAGTTAAATCAGCTAAAAATTCTGAATACTGATTTAGCATAGCTGTAAATTCTTTTTTAGCAACATCACATTTTTTGCTATACATAAGTTCTTTTGTTAATTTATCTTTAATTCCAGATTCTTCAAAATCTACATAACCTTCAGCTAACTCTTCTTTAATATGGAAAACTCCTATATCATTAAAGCTTTTATTGTTTTTTCTATCAGAATTAATATTGATTAATTTTATTTCTCCAATATCATTTGTAAAAGCAAATTCAATTATTTTTCTTCCAGCTCCTATAATATTATAAAATGGAACATTGCTTCCATCAGAACTTTTTGTTTGTGTTCCTAATCCACTTCCNCTNAGNCTAAATTCATTAGATAGAGTAACCTCTTTGATTAAAGAAAATGTATTATTTTTTTCAACAGCAGNATCAAAACCATTTCTTCTTGCAGATTTTCTAAATTCTTTAGCTAATTTTTTTATCGAATCTTTTTGAGCATCTTCCAATCCTGTCATATCCCATTTAACAAATTGTACTACTCTTCTTNTATCTTTCTTAAGCCCATAAGAATCTTCNTCTTTTACTGTATTATAATATTCCATTATTTCTTCATCAGTAACATCAACTTCAATATTTGCCAATGAATAAGTAAGGTAATCAAAATCAAATATACCTTGCTCAAGCATCAATTGATCTTTTAATTCCATTTCCGACAAAGATTGAGTAGAGTTGATGATATAATTTAGTTTAATATTACCTAACTGTCTTTTCATTGTTGAAAACCAATTATTCCATCTAGTTGATCCTTGATTTCTTATTTGAAGATCTTGTTGAGGAAAAGTTAATGCAAATGCATCATTTAATTTATTGTATANTATNCCATTATCAACAGAAGCTTCATANAGAGTTTGATTAAAAGTAGAGTCTACCATAAACAAACCTAATATTTCTAGTTCTTGTTTATAAGTTGGATTAAAATTTGGATAATTTTTTATAAATGCGATAATTTCATCTAAGTGAGGACTATTCTCGNTTGGATCATCAGAAACTAATTCTAAGTCAGCNACAAACTTATTGTTTACTTTCTCATTAATCAGGCTAGACCAAACTTGNTTTAAAGCATTGAGTGTATCTAATTGCTTATCTGTTGCACTATAAGGTGAATCTGGACCAAAAGGATTAGCTCTACTGTGAAAAAAATCTGGATTGTTATTGTAACGTCTAAAGTATTCTTCTACAGTTATGCTAATATTTTCGTTATCTGAACAAGCTATAAATCTTTCAGGATCACAATTTTCACTATTTCCTTTATCAGAACTAGTGCTACTAAAAATAGTACCAAATCCGCCCATAGCTAGTACAAACAAAATAACTAAACCATATAAAACTGGTGCAGATTGATCTCTAAGTGTTGACATTTTCATATTATTTACTCCGCTAAATTAAATTATTTTGTGGAGATAAGCGGGGTCGAACCGCTGACCTCTTGAATGCCATTCAAGCGCTCTCCCAACTGAGCTATATCCCCTACATAAATAGAGAGATAATTTATTTTCATTAAATCTTTTAGAAAAGAAAAATAAATTAAAGCTGTATTAATGAACTAATTTATTACAAAAACATATAATTAGTAATGTTTTTATAACAAAAAACAATAATCATTTAAATAATTTTTCATAAATTTCATAGTATAAAATTGGAGGATTCAATGAATAATGAACCTATGATAATTACAATGGTCTGTAATAAAGGC
>PAOX01000027.1:9871-15311 GCA_002710085.1 Fidelibacterota bacterium | reverse complement strand
TTGTTGATGATCAGCTTTTAAAAGAAGAATTAGCAAATAGAAAGGCATTGATTCCTATTTTGAGGAACGAATGGTCAGATGCTGCTGATGATTTTTTTGATAATTATAATGGTGATGGAGCTTCAGCGGTTTTATTTAATTTTGAGATAGACCCAAACAACACAGGTCACTGGGGAGATGATGCGACAGTTGAAGAAGTTATCCATGTAATTAATGATATTGGTCATGTAAGCATTTATCCAGATTGGTTTAATTTAAATCCAAATTCATCATATATGTCTAATGCAATGGATGTAGCAAGAGGCGGTCAGTTTATTAATCATCCTGATGAATATCCAGATGAGGCGTGGTATCATTATGATGATTGGACTTGCGATTATCAATGTATGGCAATAGAGTACCTATATTGGTGTATTGTGACTGATATGGGAATTTTAGATGATATACAAACTTGTAATGGTATAGCAAACGAATGGGAACCTTGTACGCCTGAATTGTTTGAAGAAACAGATGTATTAATGCATGCATTAGTTAATAACTTAGATTTAAAATTACCGCAAAATGCACCTGATGGTAACTATTGTCCTGAAAACTATATTTTGGGTGATGTTAATACTGATCAGGTTGTTGATGTTTTAGATATTATATTGACTGTAAATATAATATTAGGTCATTCGGAATTTAATCAAAATGCAGATTTGAATAATGATGATGCAATTAATATTCAAGATATTATATTAATTCTTAATATTATTTTAAATAATCAAAACTAAAACATGAGTAAAGATGTTTCAAATTCTCAATTCTGGAATCAATGTTATGTTGAAAATAATATAGGTTGGGATTTAGGGGGTGTTACTCCAGTATTTAAAGATTGGGCAGATCAACTAAAAACAAAATCAAAAATTCTGGTCCCAGGATGCGGAAATGGTTATGATCCATTATATTTTGCTAGTTTGGGTCATGAGGTGTTGGCTGTTGATTTTTCAGAAAAAGCAATAAATAGAATAAAAAGACAATCGCAAGAAATGAAAATTAACATCCAAACCTTAACATGTGATTTTTTTAATTTAACTAACTTGATTAGTATAGAATTTGATTATATTGTTGAATATACTTTTTTTTGCGCTATTGACCCTATTAGACGTGAAGAATATTCAAATGTAGCACATTCATTATTAAAAGAATCTGGTTCACTTGTAGCTCTTTTTTTACCTTTGAATAAAGATGTTAGTGAAGGTGGTCCTCCATTTTCTGTTTCAAAACCAGAGATAGAAGATATATTTTCAGAAAAATTTAAATTAATAAAATCGCTTAAACATCCACTTTCTATTGATGCAAGAAAAGAAAGTGAAGAATATTTTGAATATAAAAAAATATTAGTTTAGTATTAATTCAATGTAAATTATATTATAAAGAAATGATTAGAATAATATATATAATAACACTACTGACATTCATTTTTATTGGATGTGAAGATTTATTCAAAAATGATACCGTATATGGTTGTCTTGATGAAGATGCTTGTAATTATTCATCAATTGCAAACACTAGTGATTCTGATTTGTGTGATTATCCTATGGAAAATTTCAATTGTGATGAAGAATGTGTAGTGGAAGTAGATGCTTGTGGCGTTTGTGGTGGTGCTGGTTTAGATGATGATCAGGATGGAGTGTGTGATGATATCGATCCATGTCTTGGTGAGTATTCTTCAGATGATTCTTATTTTTGCGATAATGTTCATGTTTTATTTGATTTTATAAATTCTAACCCTTCTTTAGATTCTTTGGATATTTTTGATATAGGTATTACAGATTGGTCTGAAGATGGGAGGTTAACTTATTTATCTTTAAGCGATTTAGATTTAATTTCAGTTCCATTAAGTATTGAAAATCTTACTTCATTAGAGACATTATTTTTAAATGATAATAAATTAAATTCTTTACCAGAAACATTATGTAACCTTCCTGGTAGTTGTCA
Organism: Fidelibacterota bacterium; assembly: GCA_002710085.1. Next base: position 13,331 of record PAOX01000027.1, on the reverse strand, counting down.
AATATATGTTCAGAATAATAATTTATGCTCAGAGTATGAGTCAGAAGGATGGGGTTGTATAGATCAATTTCCTCCTCAAGATTGCCAAGAATAGTAATTTTATGATTAAATATTTGACCCAGAACATATTCTTAACCCTTTTTCTGTTATCTTTTGGAAATGCTACTTTATTAAACCTAGATAAAGATTATTCAAATCATCTAGAATTATTCATTCATCAAGATATAATTAACAACTTTTTATCTTCAATATGTACAATTGATGGTGAGGGTAAAATCGGAGCATTTGATTATAGTTGGACTGTTTCAGATTTTTATATATTAATTGATGAAGAAAAAGCAGAATTTTTTGGAACGATGAAATTAGAATCAGGCCAATTCAAAAGGGAAGATACGATAATCGGTAATGTATTTGTTGAATACGATGAATCTGATAATTTAATTTATGTGAATATTAAAAATGTTGATATTGATATTGATATATCTCATATATTTTCTACTATACCTAAAGATGTAGTAAATATTAATGTTGATTTATCTAATTATTTTGCTGAACCTTTTAAAATTCAAGCTCCTCAACCTAAAACAACATCTTATCCTATTTCTACGAATAATGATTCAACTCAAGTGATAGTATTAAATAATAAAGAAAGTAAGCTTTATCTTGTTGAAAATGGTATTAAAATCATTTCAATTTATCAATGCATTAAAGAATAGTTTTTATGTTTAATTTCAAATCTATTTTATTTATTACCCTTTTATTTAATTTACTAACCACACAAATTTATGATTTTTCTGATTTTCCTAATGAAGATGAATCTTTTTCTACAGCCAATTTTAGAATTTATATATCAGAAGATATTGATACCATTAAAGGTGTATATGCTTATATGCATGGTTTTGGTGGAGATTCAAGATCTATAGTTCAAGATTCTTTAATGCAAGAATTATCAAAATCTATTAATTTTGCACTATTAGGTGTGCAATTAGATAATATGCATATGGATTCAGGTATAGGTCATTCTCTTATTGATGCAAAAACAAATTTTGCTGTTCAAAGTAACCATGAAGAATTAATGTATAGCCCTATTTTTTTTGATGGTTATTCTTGGGGAGGGCAATGGTCATATCATTATACACAATGGAATCCTCAAGATGTTATTGCGTTTATGACTATGAAGGGAGGTTATCATGATACTACCTATTCTGAAAGTGCAATAAATGTGCCTGGATATATGTTTATTGGTGAGTATGATTCCGATTATAGAATTGAAAATCTAACTGATATTTTTTTGAAACATAGAGCATCAGGGGCTTTATGGGCATTAGCAATGCAGCCAAATTCTGGTCATAATAGAGTTAATGATAGAGATTTGATTAATGCTTTTTTATATGATATGATTGATAAGCGTTTACCGGATTCTTTTAATATTGACGAACCTGTCATATTAAATAATTTGGTTGAATATGATGGATTATTAGGTAATAGAACTACTTATGAGATATTTAACCATGATTGTTATGAGTTTAGTCTTGATACATTATCATGGTTAAGCAACTTAAATAATGCTCAAAATTGGCAATCTTTTATATCTGAAAATAATTCAGACTCAATAATTGATTTTTGTTTTTTAGGTGATCTTGATTTTGATGGATATTTAACTATACTAGATGTATTGTTAGCTGTAAATNATATTATTAATNTTAATTATAATACATATGCAGATATGAATTATAATCAATCTATTAATATTCAAGATATTTTAATNTTAATTCAGCTTGTTTTAAATGCATAANATTCAAACTAACNNAATATTATCTGAGTCCTTGATTAAAATATTAGATCAAGTANCTGANGATATTTTAAGTGTTATAGAATTNATTAAAAANAAAACTTCTATAGATATTAATTCTGATCGTGATTTTGTNNAATCATATGAACGAGATTGGTCTAATATTGCAGGGTATGCAGATGCTGTTTCAAGGCCANTCGATGNAGAACAATCTGCAACTCTTCTTTATTTATTTTCAAAAAAAAATATTCCAATTACTATTTCAGCAGGTAAAACCAACTTAACTGGTAGTGCTACACCAAAAGAAGGTTTAGTTATTAATACTGAACTTATGTTATCACCAAAAGTAGAAATTGATTTAAATCAAAAAANAGCTAAAGTTGCTGTTGGTGATGTTCTTGAAAATGTNCGAGATGAAATATTATATCAAAGTAATAATAAACTTTANTATCCAGTAGATCCAACAAGTAGAAAAGATGCAAGAATTGGNGGGACGATTTCATGTAATGCATCTGGCTTTATTCCAGGAGAAAAAGGNGCTACNAGATTTTGGGTTGAATCATTATCTGTTGTTCTATTAAGTGGCAGATCAATTCATGCTAAAAGAGGTCAATACATATCTAAAAATGGAATATTTTTAATAGATGGACATGAAATACCATTACCTAATTATANTCGNCCTAAAATAAAAAATGCAAGTGGACCATATACAGCTGATACTNAAGAGATTGACTTTGTTGATTTGATTATTGGTAGCGAAGGTATATTTGGTATGATTGTTGATTGTGAGCTAAGATTAGATAATTTATCAACTAATCATATTGATTTGTTTATACCACTAAAATCTGAAGATATAGCGATTAAATTCTATTATTATATTCAAAATATAATTCAATCATCCCAAACTGACATAAAAGCTTTAGAGTATTTTGGTTATAATTCGCAGACTTATATGAATAACAGGTCTTATCTATTTGATGATAATTCACAGGTTGGTATCTATATGCAAATACCAATTTTTGATAAAAAAGTTGAAGATGTTGNAGAGNATTGGATGGATATATTGGATAAGTCTAAATGNGGTATAGATTTGNATAAAGTATTAATTTTAAATCAAGGAGATAANTGGGATAAATTTTTTGAAGCACGACATTCTATNCCNGTTAATGCTCTTGAAAAAACAATCAAATTAGANGCTGTTAGTATGATTACAGACACAATTGTTCCGCCTGAAAACTTTCAAGAATTTTTAGCTTATACTCACAAATTGATTAGAAGCTATAATATTGAATATTTACTTTTTGGTCATTTAGGTGATTGTCATCTTCATTTTCATCTAATTCATTCAAAAGGTGAACAAAAAATTGCTGAAGATATATATAGTAGTATTGTAAAAGAATCGTCAAGACTTGGTGGTGTATATTCTGCTGAGCATGGTACAGGCAAAAGAAAGAGAAATGATTTTATAGAATGTTATGGTATAAAAGCAGTAAATCAAATTAAATTATGCAAACGTGCATTCGATGAAAAAATGTTATTAAATCAAGGAAATATAATCAAATGAAAAAAATATTCTTTATATCATTAATCATCATTCTATTTAGTTGCTCTGATAAAAAATCTAATTATCCTTGGTCTAACCTNACATTTGATGAAGCGTTAGCTCTT
>PAOX01000027.1:0-9866 GCA_002710085.1 Fidelibacterota bacterium | reverse complement strand
TGATAAAATTATATTTCTTGATTTTTATTCTNATAACTGAGGTGCTTGTAAACGGCTGGAAGTCGAAACATTNAATGATACGAGAATNATTGATTTTACTAACCAATATTTAATNCCATTAAAACTTGATGCTTGGTANGATTCTACAGGNCAAAAATTATTTGAAAAATTTAATGGTTATGCGATNCCATTACTTNTTTTTCTTGATGGAGANGGAGAAGAGCTAGATCGGGTNGTAGGTTATCAAGATGCTGATGATTTNTTNCTTACTTTAAATAATNTGTTAAATAATCAAGATACNTTCATGAGCTTATATAAACAATACAANGAAGGAAACAGANNTATANNTTTNATAGATAAGCTTTCCAAAAAAAGTGAAGACCGTCAAGATGATATATTATCTTCAGAGCTATACAATATTGTGTTAGATAAAAAATCAGAATTTGACATTAAAATATATGAAAGAGCTAAATATTATTTTGCTAAAAAAGGACTTAAAAATGATGATACTTTACCAATTAAATTATTTATTTCTGAATATAAAGATTCAGATAATTTAGGTTCAGCTTATATGGCTTTAATTAGATTTTATGCATCCAAAAAAGATACTTTACAAGAGGTGGAGACATATAAAAATATGATTGATATATTCTTGCCATCTAATATTATTCCAATCTCTGGAAAATCTTCATTTTTAAATTCTTACGCATGGAGAATGAGTGAATTAGAATTAAATTTAGACGACGCTTTATTAAAATCAATATATTCAATTAAAATCGTAGATTCATTAGGAGTTGATGTTGCTTCAAGAAAACCTATGTTACTTGATACAAAAGCAGAAATTCTATGGAAAATGAATAAAATAGATGAGGCGCTTACAGTAATAAATCAAGCAATTGAAATGGATCCGGAATCTCAATATTATCAGGAACAGAAAACAAAATTTCAAAATTCAAAAAAAGGGAATTAAATGGAAGCACATATTGTAACTAATAAAGGTACTATTAAACTTAACTTATATTATGAAAAAGCACCAATTACAGTGTCTAATTTTGTGAATTTAGCAAAGAGAGGGTATTATAATAATTTATCATTCCATAGAGTGATTAATGATTTTATGGTTCAAGGTGGATGTCCTATTGGGACTGGTACTGGAGGCCCTGGTTATAATTTTTCAGATGAATTTCATCCTGAATTAAGACATGATGAACCAGGTGTATTATCTATGGCTAATGCTGGCCCAGGTACAAATGGTAGCCAATTCTTTATTACGCACGTTGAAACTCCTTGGCTTGACAACAATCATACTGTATTTGGAAAAGTAATGGATAATGATGATCAAGATGTAGTTAATTCTATTGTTCAAAATGATATCATTGAAGAAGTGAAAATAATTGGTGATTTAGAAAAAAATGACGCAATAGATGATTTGCTTTCTTCATGGAATAGTATTTTAGATAAAAACTCATATTAACTTTGATGATAAGTAAAAATCTTTTAATTCTAATTACATTTTTTTCATTAATACTTTCTAATCAAAAGCAAGATATTGTAGATGTATTGCAATCATACAATAAAGCATTTGGTGAAGCAGATTATTCAAAAATAATTACGTTTTTTGATTATCCTACATCATTTAATTTGTCAGATAAGACCATTACTGCATCTAATAGATTTAAATTAAGATTAATTTATAAAAAGCTTAGAGGTGGTTTGCCTGATTATTATGCTTATAGCAAATCAGGTAAAATAGATATTCAATTAATAGATGATAATATTGCAATAGTAAATGCTGAATTTTCAAGATATAAAAAAGATAGTAGTATTTTTTATTCAGGATCGGCACAATATCATTTCAGATATAAGGATGATACATGGAAAATTTTTGGTCTTACTCCTTATAAAACCATTAAGAATTTAGATTAAGGGAGAGATATAGATGAAAAAAATTATTTTTTTAGGATTATTTATGCTAATACCAATATTCTTTTCAAGTTGTCAATCAAGAGCTATATCACGTTTAACAGGTTCTGCCTTAGAACTGCAACTTCCTGAAGATTTTGATAGACCAATTTCTTTTGCCAGTGGTAGAAAAGGTGAGAAAGATTTATTTTATTGGTCTAAAGATGGTCAGATGCGTGTAAAGACTTATACGGACTGGGGATTAATGGAATCAGATATAGTATTTAAAAGCAAATAATATGAAGCTTTATTTAGTGCATACTGGTTATTATGATAAGAGTGTAGGTGAAGGTTTTTATGAACAACATACAAATATTTTTATTGTTGCAAAAGATCCTCGTTCAGCAAGAGAAAAAGTTAAAAAAACTAAAGATTACATAGATAAAAAAATGCATATAGATGGAATAAAAGAGATTGAAACTATTGGTGGTTATGATATTAAACTTGAGAAGAGCAAAGAAAAAGACAAGATTAATACATATAATCATTATCAGGTTAGATTTTTAAAAAAAGATAAATAATTAAGGATAATTATGTTACTAGATGATTTGTTAAAGAAGATTGTAGAAGTAGATGGTAGTGATTTACATATAACGGTTGGGACACCTCCGCGTGTAAGAAAAGGTGGTTCTTTAATTGAGATGGGTACAGAGAAATTGATACCAGATGTTGTAAAGTCTATGATTGAGTCTAAGATGAATGATGAGCAGTTAAAACGTTTTAAAAATGGGGAAGAAATTGACTATTCAATTGGAATACCTGGTTTAAGTAGGTTTAGGGTCAATGTTTTTAGCCAAAGAGGTAATATTGCAGCTGCTTATCGTAGATTACCTATTGACCCTCCAGATTTAAATAGTTTAGGACTACCTGATGCGGTTATTGATTTATCAAATAAACGTAAAGGTTTAATTTTAATTACTGGTGCAACTGGAAGTGGTAAATCCACTACAATGGCAGCTCTAGTTAATAAAATTACACAAGAATTAGAAGGTCACGTGCTTACTATAGAAGACCCAATAGAATATTTATTTCCTCATAGTAAATCTCAAGTAAATCAAAGAGAGGTGGGTGTAGATACAGATTCATTTGCTTCTGGATTAAGAAGTGCTTTAAGACAAGATCCTGATGTAGTTGTTGTTGGTGAATTAAGAGACCCAGAATCAATGGGTGCTGCTTTAAGTATTGCAGAAACTGGACACTTAGTACTAGCAACAATGCATACTAATACTGCAGCAGGAGCAATAACAAGAATGGTTGATGCTTTTCCAGCTGATAAAAAAGAAGTAATCAGAATGAATATGTCTATGTCATTATTGGCTGTTGTTGCTCAACAATTAGTTCCAACAAATGATGGTAAACGTAGGCTTGCATGTGAGGTTATGATTGCTACACAAGCAATCAGAGCTGTAATCCGTGAAAATAATATTCATCAACTTGATAATTATATTAAAAGCGGTGGAAAAGATGGGATGGTTCTTATGGATGATTCATTAATTGATCTTTTTAAAGATGGTATAATTTCTAAGGATAATCTATTAAGATATGCAATTAATGCTTCTCAAGTAGAGCAAAATATGGGTTCAAGTAGTGGCCCTCAATTTTAATAATTGTTTAAAGGAATCTTATGATTATTGATATTTTTTTACCTTTATCTCTTGTATTTATAATGTTCACATTAGGGATAGGATTAACTATTCAGAATTTTAAAAATATTATAAATCAACCAAAAGCGCTTGTTTTAGGTCTTATTAACCAAATGCTTCTTCTTCCTTTGATTGCTTTTATTATTCTGTTTCTTATTAAATTGCCGAGTGAAATGGCTGTAGGAATGATGATACTAGCATGTTGCCCTGGAGGTGTAACTTCTAATATGCTTACAAGGATTGCAAAAGGTGATACTGCTTTATCGATATCATACACTGCTATTGTAAGTATTCTGACAGTTATTACTTTGCCTATAATAGTTGGTTTTTCTATGGAATATTTCATGGGATCAAATGCTCCAAGTATCAATATTCTTTCTTTAGGTTTAACAATGTTTTGTATTACCACAGTTCCTGTAAGTATAGGGTTGTACATCAATACAAAATATCATGATTTTTCTGTTTCATTTTTACCTATTGCAAATAAAATTTCTACTATCTTATTTATTGTAATAATTATAGGTGCGCTAACAAGTGAATGGGAAGCGTTTATTAAAAATTTAAATTTATTAGGTCCTGCTATTCTTTCTTTGATTTTTTTAATGTTATTAATTGGATATTATAGCGCAACTTTATTTGATCTTAATAAAGAAAAATCAATCACAATTGCAATTGAATCGGGAATTCAAAATGCAACTGTTGGAATAACAATTGGAAATTTAATACTTAATCAAGGGGCTGGATTATCTATATTGAGTTTACCCTCAGGCGTTTATGGTATCTTAATGTATTTAGTTTGTTTGCCTTTTGTATTTTTTATTTTAAAAAAGACAAATTAATTATTTAAATAAAAGGAAAATATGAGTTACGATCCAGCAACTAAAATACAAGAGCTTTCTGCTTTTGGAGAATTTGGAGGTGTAAATCCTTCTATAACTGATTCTTCTACTTATACATTTTTGAAATCTGAAACAATGAAAGAACTATTTGAAAGCGAGATTGAAGGTTGCTTTCTATATAGTAGGCATTGGAATCCAAGTAATAAATATCTATCAGATGCAATTTCAGCATTAGAAAATAGTGAGGCATCACAAATCACTTCATCGGGTATAAGTGCTATAGCATGTGCAATACTTCAAATTTGTGAACAAGGAGATNAAATANTNTCATCTCGNACNATTTATGGNGGNACNTATGCTTTATTTAANAATGTACTACCNAANTTTGGNATTTCAGTNAAGTTNGTTGATATNTTNGATTTNANTNNNGTTAANNAAAATATTACTTCANAAACAAANATGGTATATTGTGAGTCTATNAGNAATCCNCTATTNGATGTTTCAGATTTGCCAGAATTAAGTAAAATTACTAAAAAGCATGCTATTAAATTAGTCGTTGATAATACGTTTAGTCCTATGGCTATAACACCAATAAATCATGGGGCAGATATTGTTATACATTCATTAACTAAATTTATAAATGGTACATCAGATTGTGTTGCAGGCTCTATTAGCTCAACTAAAGACTTTATTTCACAGCTTTCAGATGTTAATAATGGTATGTGTATGTTACTCGGTCCAGTGCTTGATAGTTTTAGNTCTGCTAGTATTTTAAAAAATATTCATACNCTTCATATTAGAATGCAACAACATAGTAAAAATGCACAATATATTAGTGAAGGCTTAGAAAATTTAGGNATCAAGGTTATGTATCCTGGTTTAAAAAGTCACCCTCAAAACTCTTTAATGACAAATATGATGAATCTAAAATATGGCTATAGTGGAATTTTAGCTATTGATTTGGGTGAAGAGAGTTTAGCGGAATCATTAATGGAGAAAATGCAAGAGAAAAATATTGGTTTTCTTGCAGTTAGTTTAGGTTATTTTAAAACTTTATTTAGTCTACCAGGGAATAGTACTTCTTCTGAGATTAGTGATGAAGAACAGATTGAGATGGGGTTAAGTAAAGGAATAATTCGTTTATCAATAGGTATTGATGACAATATTGAAGGTTCATTTGAAAAAATGAAAAGTTGCATGAATGAATTAGGGATTTTAAAATAATAATTATTAATTAATTGCGTAATAAAAGAAAAATAAATTAATAATTCATTTTCATTTTATACGTTTATTCCTTTAATATTTACCTCTTAATATTTAAGGAATAAATGATTTCAACAGACAATATATCAAAACAATTTGGCTCTAAACCCTTATTTCAAGGAATAAACATAACTTTCANAAAGGGAAATAANTATGGATTAATTGGAGCAAACGGCTCAGGAAAATCCACTTTTATGAAAATTTTATCTGGTGAAATAGAATCTACTAATGGAAAAGTTTCTATAGATAAAAAATTTAGAGTTGCCACATTAAAGCAAGATCATTTTGCTTATGAGGATACCCCCATTATAGATTGTGTNATTATGGGGCACAAAAAACTTTGGAATATTAAAACTGAAAGAGATAGAATTTATAGTTTAGAGGATATGAGCGTTGAAGATAGTTTAAAGGTTGGAGATTTAGAATTAGAATTTTCAGACCTAGATGGTTATACATGTGAAAGTGATGCAAGTAAACTATTGATAGGACTTGGAATTCNNTTAGATCAGCATGAGAAAAAAATGAGTGTACTTGCACCAGGTATGAAGTTAAGAGTTCTGCTAGCGCAAGCATTGTTTGGTAATCCAGATATCTTACTTCTAGATGAGCCCACAAACAATTTAGATTTAGAAACTATTAATTGGCTTGAAAATATAATAATAAATAGTAGTAGTACAATTATAACTATTTCACATGATAGACAATTTTTGAATAAAACATGTTCTCATATAGCAGACTTAGATTATGGTGAAATACGTTTGTATCCAGGAAATTATGATGATTTTATGATTGCTGCTGCAGAAGCTAGAGAATATTTATTAAACGAGAATAAAAAAAAAACAGGCTAAAATTGATGAATTAAAATCTTTTGTTAAAAGGTTTTCAGCAAATGCATCTAAAGCAAAGCAAGCTACTTCGAGAGCTAATCAAATAAATAAAATAAAATTAGATGACATAGTTAAATCTAGTAGGGTCTACCCATTTATAAGATTTAATCAAAAAAAGAAAATTCATAGTAATGTTCTTGAAGTTGTGAATTTATCTAAAAGTTATGATTCTCTTAAAGTGCTTAATAAAGTGAGTTTCATTATAGATGAAGGTGATCGAATTGCTGTATTAGGAACAAATGGTATTGGAAAAACAACTTTGTTAAATTGTTTAGTCAATGAATCTTTAAAGGATAGCGGAAGTGTTAAATGGTCTTTAAATGCGGATATAGCTTATTTTGAGCAAAATATTGATAATAATTTTGATAATAATTTGACTTTAATGAAATGGATGGGGCAGTGGATTAAAAAAGATGAAGATGAACAAAAAGTTAGAAGTATTTTAGGAAGACTTTTATTTTCAAAAGATGATATTAATAAAACTATAGATGTTTTATCAGGAGGTGAAAAAAGGAGGATGATGTTTGGTAAAATTATTCTTCAAGAACCAAATGTAATAATTATGGATGAGCCAACTAATCACTTAGATATGGAATCAATAGAAGCTTTAAATTCAGCTTTATATTCATATGAAGGTACTGTTATTTTTGCAAGTCATGATAGAGAGTTTATATCATCTTTAGCAAATAGAGCTATCGAGATTAAGCCAGATAAGATACTTGATCACAGCGCTAATTTTATCGAGAATTTAGATAGAATTAAAATTGACAAATAGTTAGCGCTATAAGTTTACTTTTTCAATTTTGACATAGCAATAAAAAGCATATTTATTGTTAGTCCAATATATATAGAAGGTAGATTCGAAATTTCTAAATAAATAATAATATCCCATAATATGGTCATGCTTAAAGCAGTAATCATAATTGTGGTTGCATTTTTCATTCTTATATCAAATAAAGCGTATATTAATGGGAAAAAGGTAGATACGAGTACATAGCTTCCAAAATAATACCAATAAGATAAAGCTCTATCAAATATTAAAGATAGCCCCAAAGATATAATTAATATCAAAATAGTACTTTTTTTAATATCCTTTATATTTGTTTCTTTTTCAAGAATTGTATTTAAATCATACTTTAGAGTGATAGAAGATAAAAAAGTATAACTATCTATGGTTGACATTACTACAGATAATATTGAAATAAAGAATAGGCCCATTAAAAATGGATTGTTATTAAATACAATTTTTGCTAATTCAATATATGGAGATGATGTACTGTAAATATCAAAACCATTTCTAAAAGCTATTTCAATATAGAATAGGGCTGTTGTTATTGTTATTAAATCAAATGCAAACCAGCATAATGCGGATATTGTGATGCTTTTTTGTACAGTTTTTAAATTTTTCCCAGCAAATGTCCTTTGATGAAAAGAAGGGTCTAAAAAGGTTAATAAGGATAGAAAAGCAAACATCACTATATAGCTTAAAGGGGCTCTACCTGGAATTGAAAATAAATCTGGCTGCCTATTATATAAGTCTTTAATAATAGAAGGGCCGTATGAATCAGAAAAAAATAAATAACAAAAGAGAGTTATAAATCCAAAAAACATAAATATAAATTGTATCTGGTCTGTTTTGAGGATAGAGCTAAATCCACCTTTTAAGGTGTATGCTGTACTAAAGGTCGCACCTAAAAAAATTGCTAATATTAGATTAATATCAAATATTTGACTAATTAATTGTCCAAGAATTAATATATAAGATGCAGGAATTAAGTAAAGAAGTAAGGTTGATAAAGATATTAATCCTGGAATTTTTCCATATGTTTTATATATGGTGACAGGTATGGATCTATAATTTTTATTAATTATTTGGGGTGCAATGATATATGCATATAATAACGCAGCAATATAATAAAATAATCCAAAATAAATCCAAGTTACAACCCCATTGTAAATAACTTCTATTCCAATTTCATTAATTCCGCCATACCAAGTTGTTACTAAGGTGGCTATAAGGGCAGGAGTGGTTACCTTTCTTCCAGAATAAGCAAAATCTTTTAGGTTAGTGTTGCTTTTACCTTGAAAACCAATAAATAATAGGATGCCAAAAAAGACGCTAACTAATAAAGAAGGAATCATTAAAATTTATAATTTAATGTCATTCCAATAGTAAAAGGTTCTCCATATGAGAGGTAGAGTTTGTCTTCATAGTTAGGTGGTTCAACTCCAAAAAAGAAGCCTCTTACAGCATATTTTGTATTAAAAATATTCTTTGACCAAAAGGAAATCTCTAAGTTTGAATTTATCATGTAATCAATATGGATATTTGCTAAAGAATATGCATCTGATTGCATATCATGACTATCTGAAAAATAAAATTTATCTTTAGCTTGGACGTCCCCACCTATAGAAACAGCCCCATAATGCTTTGTAAATCCCCAAGATATCGAATATGAAGGTGCGTGAGCTGCTTCTCTAGTAGAAAATTCCGTAATAGTAGATTCATCAGTTAAATAAGTATATGAATTAATTTGAGTTTTTAGATAACCTAAATTAACATATGTTTCAAAATCTTGTTCAGATACAGTTTTAAAACTTAAGCTTAAACCATAGTTAAATCCATCTGAAGCATTAGAGGTATAAAAATAAAAACTATTTGGATTGTTGTTATCTTGTTGGCTAGATAGACTAACCTGTAAATCTTTCCTATTCATATAAAATGCATTGATATTTAATAATGTATTATTATTTCTAAATTTATAACCCAAATCTATGTTCTGATTAAATTCAGGCTTGAATAATCGATTATTATCTGATAATCTTGGATTTTGATTGACTCCACCTGATTTAAATCCATTAGAAAGTGTAAGATATATATTTTTTGTTTTATCAAGAGTATATAAAAAAGATAATTTTGATCCGTTTAGTGTATCTTCATATTTTGTATTGACATACGTTGTGTCATATATTGGATTATAATAATCATAATCAATATATTCTTCATGATAATGAGTAGAGTTATACTTCAGTTTTACTTTTTCAATCCTGATATTTGTAGTTAATATCATATCTTTATATGAATATTTTAATTCATTATAAATAGCTTGATTAATATTATTGAATGTAGCATTTAAAGCTACATCTTCTCCTCCAAGAATCCAGCCCGTAGCATTATCTTCTTCTTTTAGATTTTTTACATATAACCCTGAAGCATTTTTGATATTGTTATTAAAGTTATATATAAGCCTTAATTCATGAGAATTCATTGA
>PAOX01000026.1 GCA_002710085.1 Fidelibacterota bacterium | reverse complement strand
AAAGATTTTTTGGACAAAAATTCAAAAACATTAATCATGGGTATATTAAACATTACCCCAGATTCTTTTTATGATGGTAATAAGTATTTTGATTCTGATTTAAACAAAAAATTTAGCGAGCTTGATAAATGTGATATTATTGATATTGGGGCTGAATCATCAAGACCCGGAGCAAGTCCTGTAGCTAAACAAGATGAAAAAAACAGAATATCTAAATCATTTAAATTTTTAGTTAATAAAGCTAAATATTATTCCATAGATACATACAAGCCAAGTGTAGCAAGTTTTTGTATTGAAAATGGTTTTAATATGATTAATGATATTAAAGGAGGATCAAGCAGGGAGATGTTTGATGTAGCATCTAACTATAAAGTGCCTATTATATTAATGCATATGCAAGGAAATCCAATAAGTATGCAAGAAGAGCCTAAGTATGACAATATTATTGATGATTTAAAGTATTTTTTTGAAAAAAGAATTAATGTGGCCATTAAACATGGAGTGAATCTAAAAAATATTATAATTGACCCGGGGATTGGGTTTGGAAAAACAATTGAGCAAAATGATCAAATTATAAACAGTATATCTGAATTTAAATATTTTGGTTGTCCAATTTTAATTGGCCTTTCCAGAAAATCTTTTTTAACATATGAATCAAATAAGCCAAAAGATAGATTGGAGTCTTCTTTAGCTGTTTCAGCTCTTGCTATCAATAATGGCGCAGATATTATTAGAGTACACGATATTGAGAAAACAATTGAAGTTTTTTCGATTATAGATAGGATATTAAATAGGTAAAATGCAATTTTTAGAATTTAAAGAGTTATATGACAGTTTGAAGGATAGATATTCTCAAATAAATAGTTATTTAGATTTAAATCAAATAAATGATAAAATAAAATCTTTAAAAGATAAAACATTGATTGAAGGATTTTGGGATGATAAAAATAATGCTTCAGGTATATTAAAACAAATTTCAAGATTTGAGTATGATTTAAATTTTTATAATACAATTTCATCAAAATATGATGATTTATGTTTATGTTATGAATTAGCTCAAATGAATCAGAAGTTAGAGTCTGAATCGATAGATATTATTCAAGAATTTTCTAAATTAATAGATCAGTTAGAAGTAAAAGAGACATTAAATCAAAAAGATGATTATAGAAATGCTATCATTCAAATACATCCAGGAGCAGGTGGAGTTGAATCGCAAGATTGGGCAAGTATGTTATATAGGATGTACTCTAAATGGATTACAAACAATAAATTTGATTCTAAATTAATTGAGTACCAGCCAGGAGACGAAACAGGTATCAAGGATGTTATAATTGAAGTTAAAGGTGAGTATGCTTATGGATTTTTAAAATCTGAAATGGGAGTGCATAGATTGGTAAGAATCTCTCCTTTTGATAGTAATTCAAGGCGGCATACATCTTTTGCTTCAGTTTTTGTTTATCCAATAGTAGATAATGATATTGAAATTAATATTAATGATAATGAGATTAGAATTGATACTTATAGAGCTAGTGGTGCTGGAGGTCAGCATGTTAATAAAACTGATTCTGCTGTACGTATTACTCATATAGAGACAGGAATAGTTGTTCAGTGCCAAAACCAAAGAAGTCAATTAAAAAATAAAAACACAGCATTAAAACTATTAAAGAGTAAATTATATCAAGTAAAATTAGATGAGATGAATAATGATATTGATCAAAAAAATGATAACAAGAAGGATATTTCTTGGGGAAGTCAAATACGGTCTTATATATTTCACCCATATAATCTTATAAAAGATCATAGAACTAAGTATGAAACAAGCAATATTAATTCTGTGATGGATGGAGATTTAGATGGATTTATGAAGCATTACTTATTAAAAAACATTGGAGATTAAATTGGATCAAAATGAGCAAAAAAGTTTAAAGCAAATTATTGATTATAGAATAGAAAAAATTAATCAATTACGAGATAATGGTATTGAGCCATACCCATATAGCTTCAAAAAAGAATATGATGTTTGTAATGTTTTATCTTCTGAAGATAAGTTGCAAGATAAAGTTGTTTCAATTGCTGGCAGAATTATATCTCTAAGAAGTATGGGTAAAGCATCTTTTATGAATATTCAAGATGAGACTGGAAAAATACAGTTATATGTTAAAAATGATTTAATTGGTTTAGATAATTATGATAAAATTGCAAAAGTTTTAGATATAGGGGATATTATTGGTGTTCAAGGGCAGTTATTCAGAACAAAGACTGACCAATTATCTTTAAGAGTCTCTTCTTTGACGTTGTTATCTAAAAATATACGTCCATTGCCAAATATTAAAGAAAAAGATGATCATAACTTTTTTGCATTTGAAGATAAAGAAAATAGGTATAGATACAGACATCTTGACTTGATTGTTAATCCAAAAAATAAAGATTTATTTAAGGCTAGGTCAAAGATTATATATAAAATCAGAGAAATATTAAATAATANAGGTTTTATGGAGGTTGAAACTCCAACACTTCAAAATATACATGGTGGNGCTTCTGCTAAACCTTTNATTACTCANCATAACGCTTTGGGNCAAGATTTTTATTTGAGGATTGCTGAAGAATTNTACTTAAAAAGATTACTAATAGGTGGTTTTGAAAAGATATATGAAATAGGTAAAAATTTTAGAAATGAAGGTATAGATCGAACTCATAATCCTGAATTTACAATGTTAGAATTGTATGAATCTTATTCTGATGTATCTGGCATGATGAGCTTATGTGAAAATTTAATCAAAGATGTTAGCAAAAGTTTAGATATAGAAGTCGTAGAATTTATGGGTAATAAGATTAATTTAAATCAAAAATTTAGCAAAATTTCGATGAGTGACTTAGTTAAGAATGAAATAGGTGCTGATGTCTTAAATATGGATAATAGTCAATTATATAAATTATGTAAAAAGTATAATCTTGATGTTGAGAAAAAAATGAATTTTGGGCAATTATTTGATAAGTTATTCTCTAGCTTGATTGAGCCTAAGCTAATACAACCTACATTTGTTTTTGACTATCCAAAATCAATTTCTCCTCTTGCAAAAGTTCATAGAGAAAACAGTGAATTAGCAGAACGATTTGAACTTTTTATAGCAGGTATGGAGTTTGCAAATGCTTTCTCAGAATTGAATGATCCTATTGATCAAAGAAAAAGATTTGAAGATCAACTTGCTTTATTGGAATCTGGAGATGAAGAAGCTCATCAAATGGATATAGATTTTATAGAGTCTATGGAGGTAGGTATGCCTCCAACTGGAGGAATAGGTATAGGTATAGACCGTTTAATTATGCTTCTTTTAGAAAAAGATTCTATTAAAGATGTTATTTTATTTCCATCACTTAGAAATAAATAATGAATGCCTTTTATTTTATTTTTTCTAGGTTTAAAAAATTAAAATCTAAAAAAGGTTTTCTATCATTTAATTTTTACTTATCTGTTTGTTTAATTACATTTAGCTTTATTGCTATTGTTTTAACAGACTCATTAACAGATGGATACAAAAAAGAAGTTTTTTCTAAGCTTAGTTCATTAAATCCAGATGTTAAAATCCTTAAAAAGAATACTAATTTTTCATTTAAAGATTATTCTATTATTAAAAACAAATTATCTAGTGATAGTTTAATTTTCTCTCCTTATATAGAAAAAGCTGGTATTCTTATATCTAATAATAAAATATCATCTATTTCAAATGAATTTTATAAACAGAGGGAAGGTGTTTATATCATTGGTGTTGAATCAGATTTTTTATATAGTAATAAAATAATTAGCAAATATTTTGAATATAAAAAATCTTCTTTAGATGAAAATAGTGTTATTATTGGTAGTTATTTGGCAAAAAAAATCAATAAATCTATATCTGATGAGATTGATTTGCTTTTTTTTGATTCTTATTCTAATAGCTTTATTGCTAAAAAATTTAATATTCAAAATATTTATAATACTCAAACACAAAATGATGAATTTTTAGTTTATGTGCCTATCAGTTCATTGGCTTCTATTAATGACAACTTTTACTGTAATGGTTTTATTGGTTATTACATAAATGGAAAAAATAATTTATTAGAAATAGATGATAGTAGTATTCTGATTCAAAGCTGGGATTCAGCTAATATTTTAAAATTTTTAAATAGCTTTGATATTCCTATTAAGCTTTTGATGTGGATTTTAATGTTTTTATCGGTTTATAGTTTATCATCCTTAATCTTTAATTTTTTAATCAACAAGCAAAATGATTTAAAATTATTGATTATAATGGGCTGTTCTGTTGATTGTTTAAGAAAAATAATATTAGCAATTAGTTTATACGTTACTGCGATTTCAGTTGTTATTGGTGTATTAATTTCATCTTTATTTATTTATATGCAAAATAAATTTCAATTTATATCTCTTCCTTATGAAAAGATTTTTCAATTATCTATTCTTCCAGCTCATTTTGATATTTTATATTTTATAAAATATTCAGCATTTTTATTTTTATTTACTGTTTTTATTTCATTGTACATTTTTAAGAAAAATTTTAAAATAGATTTAAATTGATTAGTTATTTTTTCAAATATTATATTTATAATTCTAGCACTAATCGATTTAGAAGCTCTTTTGTCTTACCTCTTATTACTATTGTNATTGGTTGTTTTGTNATGAAAATATCATTTGCAATCATGGATGGCTTTTCAAATGAGATTNCTCANAGNGTTNATTTTTTTGATAAAGAACAATCTATCAANATTAATAANAAAATATTTTNAAAAAACAATNCAAATGATTTAGACTCNCTTATNCATTTTTTGATTAAAGAAGATTATTTTTTTAATGCTTATGAAGATAGATTTATGTTTATTGATAATANTATTAATAAAGCNAGTGTTAGNGTTTATGGTATTNTTAATTTTNATGATTTTAATCCAGATTNATATTTATTAGATCAATATNATAATTTCAATAATAGTATGNCTGNTTGTTATCTTGGNTATAATCAATCAANTNNCCTNAATATTGAATCTGGNGAAANAATNAATCTNTATTCTATNTTAGATTTTAAAAATNTAAANTCTTTTCCTTNNTCTCNNCTTAAAGTTAAAAATNTTATTAAAACTCATATACCTAGGTATGATAATAGTCTATTTATAAAATTTGATTCTATTCTATTTAGTAAAAATATTTTTTTAANTATTAATTTNAAAAAAGAAATTGATAANANTCATTTGGATTTTATNNATACTAGGTTTGGTNNTGGTTTGANNTATAATAAAAGTAGTANTTTATTTGCNGATCTTTTCTATGCTATTAATTTTGAAAANCTATTTTATGGATTTTTTGGATTATTTATCATTTTAATTTCTTCTATAATGATTATGGGTTTTAATATATCATCAATTATTAGAAATATTTCTTCAATTGGTTTATTAGAATCTATAGGTTTTCAAAAGAAACATATTGCTTTTTCTTACCTGATTTATAGTTTGTTTATATCTGTGTTTGGATTTTTAATTTCAATGTTAATNTTTAAGTTTTTATTATTTATGGATTATAATTACAACTTAATGGAATATATTTTTGATCCTAATATATATTTTAATTTTAACTTAAGTTTGAATGATGGTGTTTTGATAAATATATTTTTATTAGATATTGTGTTAGTTTTTTTATCGACTATGTATCCTTTGTATAAAATTAGTAAATTAGATATAATTGATTCTATTAAAGGTAGGGTTTAAATGCTGTTAGATGTTAAAAAAATAAATAAATCTTTTGATATAAATAAAAAAACAATACAAATACTAAATAGTTTATCTTTTTCTGTTAAGCATAATGAGATTATATCTATTTATGGAGCTTCAGGTTCTGGTAAAAGTACTCTTTTAAATATTATATCTGGATTAATGTCATATGATTCTGGGAGCATTCTTTTTAATGGAGAATTAATGAATTCTAGATTTGATTTTATTAAATTCAGAAAAAAAGATTTAGGTATTGTGTTTCAAGAAGATCATTTGTTAATGGAGTTTACAGCAATTGAGAATATAATGTTACCAAGTATAATTTCTGGTAAATCAAGGAATAGAGCATATCATATTGCATACAATTTATTAGATAGGTTTGGTTTATTATCCATAAAAGATAGTTATTCAAATACCCTTTCAGGAGGAGAAAAGCAGCGTGTATCGATCTTAAGGGCTGTAATAAATAACCCTAAGCTTATTTTAGCTGATGAACCAACTGGTAGTATTGATGAATCTAATAAAGAACAAATATTCTCTTTATTTAAAGAAATTGTAAAGGAATATGATACGTCTATATTGATTGCAACTCATGATAATAATGTTTCAAAAATATCAAATAAAATACTTAACTTGTCTAAAGGTAAAATAAATTAAAAAATATGAATAGTAATGAATTTTCAAATAAACTTCAAAATATTTTAAGGGGTGCAAAAAAGCATGCTTTAAAAACAGGTGATAAGTATGTTGATTTGTCCCATATGTTTTATGCTATGCTTTCTGATCNAGATTCTAATGTATATAAGATATTAGTTTCAATTGGGTGTGATATAGCTTCTTTAAAGAGAGAATTGAACATAGAATTTTTTCAGAATAAAGATAATTTATCTGATTTTTCTCGCTCTCATATACCTTTGTCCCAGAATTCTGATTTTATTTTAAGAGAGTCAATTAAAGAGGCAAAAAAATTAGGGTATACAAAAGCTAATGATGCTCATTTGTTTTTGGCTCTAATAAAATCTGGTGATAAAAGAATTTTTAATTTATTAACTTCATTTTCTATTGATTATAGTTTAGTGCTATCTTTTGTTCCTAAACATAAAAATTTGCAAGAAAAACAAAAAAAAACAACTGCTTATCCTGTCCTTGAGTTATATAGTAGAAATATAACTGAAATGGCTCAAAAAAATATGCTTGATCCAGTTATAGGTCGAATTGAAGANATTGATAGNTTAGCNCANATATTATCTCGAAGAAAGAAAAATAANCCTGTATTAATTGGAGAGCCTGGTGTAGGTAAAACAGCTATAGTAGANGGTTTAGCNTTAAGGATAATTGATAAAAAAGTACCTAGAAATTTATGGGGNCAGCAAGTTTTTGCTTTAGATTTAGCTGGTCTAATNGCAGGTACTAAATATAGAGGGCAATTTGAAGAAAGAATTAAATCTTTAATACTTGAGTTAGANGATGCTACAGGTGTTATTATTTTTATTGATGAATTACATACNCTAGTTGGGGCTGGTAGTGCTACAGGCTCTATGGATGCAGCAAATTTATTTAAGCCTGCATTAGCTAGAGGAGAAATACAAATTATTGGAGCTACNACACTTAATGANTATCGAAAATATATAGAAAAAGATGGAGCTTTAGAGCGTAGATTTCAAAAAATAACTGTTAACCCACCTAGTCAAGAAGATACTGTGCTTATCTTGGATGGTATAAAAAGTAAGTATGAAATGCATCATAAAGTAAAATACTCTCAGGAGTCAATTAATGCTTGTGTATCCTTTAGTGAAAGGTACATAACTGATAAGTTTTTACCTGATAAGGCTATAGATGTTTTAGATGAAGTAGGCGCAAGAGTTAGTATTAGTAGCGTTAATACTCCAGAAGAAGTTATAAAAATAGAAAAGCAAATTAAAAAAATAGTAAAAAATAAAGAAAAGGTTATAGCTACTCAGCAATTTGAAAAAGCGGCTGATTTTAGAGATAAAGAAAGAAAATTGACTAATAAATTAAATAAGATTCAAAGTGAGCATCTTAAAACTAACGGAGAGGATTTTGTTTCTATTTCTGAAGATGACGTAAAAAATGTTGTTTCTTTAATGACTGGAATTCCTTTATCAAGAGTTGCTAAATCTGAAACAGAGCAGTTATTAAATATGGAGAAAGAATTAAATAAGAATGTTAAAGGTCAGCATAAAGCAATTAAAAAACTTTCTGATGCTATCTTGAGAGCCAGAGCAGGCCTTAAAAACCCTTCTAAACCAATAGGTTCTTTTATGTTCTTAGGACCAACAGGAGTTGGAAAGACAGAGTTAGCTAAAGTTTTATCAAAATATTTATTTACAAATAATGAATCATTTATTAGGATAGATATGTCAGAATATATGGAGAGATATAATGTTTCTAGATTNTTAGGAGCACCTCCAGGATATGTTGGTTATGAAGAAGGTGGNCAATTAACNGAAAAAGTGCGTAGGTATCCTTATTCTGTAGTTTTATTTGATGAAATTGAAAAAGGGCATCCAGATGTATTTAATATTTTGCTTCAAATTTTAGATGATGGAAGAATTACTGATAGTTTATCAAGGACTATTGATTTTAGGAATACTATTATAATAATGACATCAAATTTAGGCTCTAAAAAATTAAGTTCTTCTGATTTTGGTTTTATGAAAGATGAGAAGAGTGATAGAGAAATAAATGTTATGTCTTATGTAAAAAAGTTCTACAAGCCCGAATTCCTTAATCGGATTGATGATATTATTGTCTTTAACTCTTTAGAAAAAAGCGATCTTTATGATATTATTAATTTACAGTTGTCAGACTTAAGAGACAATTTAGCAAACAAGCAAAACACTTTAAGTTTTTATAAATCTGCAAAAGAATTGCTTTTATTAGATACTGAACATAGAGAATGGGGCGCAAGACCATTAAGAAGGAACATTCAGAATTTAATAGAAAATATTATTTCAGAAAAATTTATATCTGGAAAATTTGTAGATGAGCCAGGTAAAATTACGGTTACCGCAAAAAATAATAAATTTATGTTTAATCAAACATTAATCAATACCACGCCTAAGTCTTCATCATTAAAGTCAAAAAAACTGACAAAAAGTCAGTAACTACATAATTGGCATTATATTTGCCCAATTCTATTTATAAGTAAATTTTTAAATAAAAAAAATGGGAAGTGTATAAATGGGTAAAATAATTGGTATAGATTTAGGAACAACTAATTCATGTGTTTCTGTTATGGAAGCTGGTAATCCTACTGTAATTCAAAGTGAAGAGGGTAGTAGAACAATTCCGTCTGTTGTNGCATTTACAAAAGATGATGACAAAAATGATATTTTAGTTGGTCANGCTGCAAAAAGACANGCAGTNACAAATCCAGAAAANACAATTTANTCTGCAAAGNGATTAATTGGTAGAGTATTTAGTGAGGTTTCTAAAGANTCAAAAGATTTNNCNTATAAAATTAAAAAAGGTAAAAATAATGAGGTNGTTATTNCNTCTAGAGANAAAGATTATGCTTTNCCTCAAATAAGNGCAATGATATTGCAGAAGATAAAAAAGACAGCTGAATCTTATATTGGNGAAGAAATTAAAGATGCTGTAATTACAGTGCCTGCATANTTTAATGATAGTCAAAGGCAGGCTACTAAAGATGCTGGTGAAATAGCTGGTTTTAATGTAAAAAGAATNATTAATGAACCAACTGCNGCAGCATTAGCNTATGGGCTTGATAATAAGAAAGATGAAAAAATAGCTGTATTTGACTTAGGTGGAGGAACTTTTGATATTTCTATATTAGAAATTGGAGATGGTGTATTTGAAGTTAANTCAACNAATGGAGATACTACNCTAGGTGGTGATGATTTTGATCAATCAATTGTTGATTATTTNATTTCAGANTTTAATAAAGANCAAGGNATTGATTTAAGTAAAGANCCAATGGCTATNCAAAGATTAAAAGAAGCNGCAGAAAAAGCTAAATGTGAATTATCTTCAACTAAAGAAACAGAAATTAATCTTCCATATATAACAGCTGATTCTTCAGGACCAAAACATTTTGTAATGCCTATAACAAGGTCAAAGTTTGAGCAACTAATAAGTAATTTTATTAAAAAGCTTGAAAAACCTTGTATTCAAGCATTAAAAGATGCTGGTTTAAGCTCTGAAGAGATTAATGAAGTTATTTTAGTAGGTGGATCTACTCGTGTGCCTATTGTTCAAGAGACAGTTAAAAAGATATTTAATAAAGAACCTAACAAAGGTGTTAATCCTGATGAAGTTGTTTCAATTGGTGCTGCTATACAAGGTGGTGTTTTATCTGGAGATGTGGAAGATGTGTTGCTTTTAGATGTAACTCCATTATCTCTAGGAATTGAAACCCTTGGAAGTGTTTGCACAAAACTTATTGAAAGTAATACTACAATTCCTTCAAAAAAGAGTCAGGTTTTTTCAACTGCAGCTGACAATCAACCTTCAGTTGAAATTCATATTCTTCAAGGAGAGAGAGAAATGGCTGCTGACAACAAAACATTAGGTAGATTTCATTTGGATGGCATTCCTCCAGCACCAAGAGGAACACCTCAAATTGAAGTAACTTTTGATATAGATGCAAATGGTATTTTAAATGTTTCTGCTAAAGATAAAGCTACCTCTAAAGAACAATCTATTAGAATTGAAGCTTCTAGTGGTTTAACTGATGAGGATATAGAAAAAATGAAAAGAGACGCAGAAGAGCATGCTAAAGAAGATAAAGAAAAAAGAGAAGAAATTGACTTGAGAAATAATGCAGATCAGATAGTTTATCAAACAGAAAAATCATTAGAAGAAGCTGGTGATAAAATTGATGCTGGATTAAAAGAGAAAACAATGAAACTGATTGATGATATTAAAGCAGCTAAAGAAGCAAATGATATGAAAAAGCTTAAAGAGGCTATTGATGCGCTTAATCAAGAATGGGCAAAAATGTCACAAGAAATGTATTCTCAAGCTTCTCAAGAAACAAATTCAGAAGAACCTTCAAAATCATCTAGTGATAAAAAAGATGATAATATTGAAGATGCAGATTTTGAGGTTGTTGATGAAAAATAGGTTCAATTAATCAAAAAAGCTATAGCATAAAAAAAGGTTATTTATTAAAAATAGCCTTTTTTTTTATATTTAGATTCAATATTGTATTTTAATGTATGTTTTTTATTAATAATCTCGATATATTTATTCTATGTATAAAAGTGTAATATTATCTATTAAGTCATTTTTGTTGTTTTTTAGTTTTTTAGTAGCTAGTTATAACCACGGGAATGTCAGTAATCATAATCAATTTTATTATGATTCTTTATACCAAAAATCAATATCTTATATTAAAAATGACCAAGTAGAACAATCTATAATGTTGCTTTCAGAAATAATTTCAAAGCAACGCACATATCAAAAAGATGATGATATTTTAATTATGAATTCACGCTATGAATTGGGGCAAATTTATTTATCGCGATTGGGAGATTATGATAAAGCGGTAATTCAATTTGATCATATTTTTAATAATGTATATATTGGATACGAATCCCATGTATCCGACGATAAAAAACCAACTATGAAAAGTTTATCTGAATTAAAACAAAAATCTCTTTTTATGTTAGGTTATGTATATCATAACCATATAGGAAATTTTACAATTGCTCAAAATTATTATTCTACTTTTTTAAATAAATTCCCAAAACATGAGCTTTGTTCTAGTGTTGAGTATGAATTAAGTCTAATTAAAACATCAATTAAAAATTTTAATAATCAATAAGGATATCAATGGCATCTACTTCAGATTTTAAAAATGGTTTAATCTTAAGAATGAAAAATAATTTATTGAAAATTGTTGAGTTCCAGCATGTAAAACCCGGTAAAGGTGCTGCTTTTGTAAGGACTAAGTTAAAGAATATTAAAACTGGCCAGGTTATTGATAATACATTTAGATCAGGCGAAAAAGTAGAAGTAGTAAGAGTAGAATCACATTCTTATAATTTTTCTTATTCTGATGGTGATGATTATTATTTTATGGATAATGAAACTTATGAGCAAATATCTATTCAAAAAAATCAACTTTCTGATATAATTGATTTTCTTATTGAGAATACATCTGTTGATATTTTGTTTGATGGTGATATTCCTTTGGAAGTTAGAATTCCTCAGCACATGAATTTTGTGATTGTAAAGACAGAGCAGGGAGAGAAAGGAAATACTGCGACAGGAGCAACTAAACCTGCCGAATTGGAGACAGGTTTAATTATTCAGGTTCCTTTATTTATCAAAGAAGGCGAAAAAATCAGAATAGATACTAAAGAAAAAAAATATATAGAAAGAACTAAATAAGTAAGTCTATGTTAAAGAATAAAATTAAAAATTTAATTGATTTAATTGAAGGGACAGAAATTGAAGAAATAGAAGTTTCTTCATTTTGGGGCGCACAAAAAGTTCGACTAAGTAAAGATAAGAAAGTGGTTGCTCAACCTATTTCAAATTACACTGTCCCAAAACCTGAGCCACAAAAATTAGAAGACTCTTCAGATAAAGAGATCAGTTCAGTAGATTCTAAAAAAGAAGAAATTAATGAAGTAAAAACTGATAAAATAAAAGAAGAGGTTGTT
>PAOX01000025.1 GCA_002710085.1 Fidelibacterota bacterium | reverse complement strand
GTGTATATACATATGAAGGAACAAATGAAATGCACACATTAATTTTAGGTCAAGATTTAACAGATATCCCTGCTTTTAAGTAGAAGATTTTATTAAGGAGTTTAAATGATAGTTGATGTATTAATGCCAAAAATGGGAGAATCTATAACAGAGGGAACCATTGTTGAGTGGAAAAAAAATGTTGGAGATATGATTGCTAAAGATGAAACTCTATTAGAAATATCAACTGACAAAGTTGATTCAGAAATACCATGCCCAACAGAAGGTAAAGTATTAGAATTATTATTTAATAAAAATGATACAGTTGAGGTTAATACTATTATTGCTAGAATTGGTACGGAAGATTCTGATAGTTTAGATTCAAATACAGAAAGTAGTGTTAGTGATGATAAAGAAAATTCTAATGAAGAGATTTTAGAAGATGTTAAAAAAGAAGAAGTTTCTATAAAAGAAGAAGTTATATCAAACAATAAAGAAATTTCTAAAACAGATAGAATATTTTATTCGCCTTTAGTAAAGAGCATTGCTAAAAAAGAAGGTGTTTCTTTAGATGAATTGACTTCAATAAAAGGTTCCGGTAATGGTGGTAGGGTCAACAAGAGTGATATTTTAAATTATATAGATTCTAAATCTAATACGACACAAGATGTGCAACCAGCTGCTATTTCTACAGATTACGCATCATCTGGTCAATTACAAGATTCAATTGAAGAGATGGATAGAGTTAGAGTTAAAATTTCAGAGCATATGGTTAATTCTAAAAATGTATCAGCTCATGTTTATACTACAAGTGAAGTAGATGTAACAAATATTGTTAATATCCGCAATAGTAAGAAGGACGCTTTTTTGAATAAAAATAATATTAAATTGACTTACACTCCAATTATAGTATCAGCATGTATTAAGGCTATTCAAGAGTACCCACTTATGAATGCATCAATTGATGGTACTAATATTGTACATCATGCAAATATTAACATGGGTATCGCTGTAGCTTTACCTGATAACAATCTAATTGTTCCTGTTATTAAAGCGTCAGAAGAGAAGAATTTTTTAGGCTTATCAAGAAATGTCGATTCATATGCCAAAAAAGCTCGCTCTAATTCATTAGCAGCAGATGATATATTTGGTTCTACTTTTACTGTTACTAATCCTGGAATTTTTGGAGGTCTTTTTGGAATGCCAATAATTAATCAACCAAACGTAGGAATTTTATCTGTTGGTTCAATAGAAAAAAGGCCTGTTGTGAAAGAAACTGAATATGGTGATGCAGTTTTTATTAGGCATATGCTTTATTTAACTTTAGGTTATGATCATCGTTTAATTGATGGTGCTTATGGCACAAAGTTTTTATCTAGAGTTAAAGAATTATTAGAAAATTATAACGAATCAGAAATTATAATATAAATGCCAATTAAAGAGAATAGAAAGCCTAAGTGGTTAAAGATAAAATTATCATTAAATGATAATTATAATGATATTTCAAATATCATATCTAAGAATAAATTAAACACGGTTTGTTCTGAAGCACGTTGTCCTAATATTTATGAATGTTGGAATAATAGAACTGCTACAATCATGATTTTAGGTGATACGTGTACTAGGGCTTGTGGTTTTTGTTCTGTTAAAACAGGAAAACCAAATCAAGTTGATGTTTTAGAGCCTGTTAGAGTGGCTGAAGCAGCTAAAAAAATGGATTTAAGACACATTGTCATTACATCTGTTGATAGAGATGATTTAAGAGATGATTATGGTGCTACTATTTGGGCTGCAACAATTAATAGGTTGCATTCTGTTGTTCCAAATTGTAGCGTTGAAGTATTAACTCCAGACTTTAGAGCTCATGAACCATCTTTACAAAAAGTATTTGATGCAAGTCCATCAATTTTCTCTCATAATATTGAATGTGTGAAAAGGATATCAAGACAAGTGAGAAAGCAGTCTAGGTGGTCAAGATCTAAAAGAGTACTTGAATTATCAGTAAAAAATGGAATGTTGACTAAAACTGGTTTAATGGTTGGGCTAGGTGAAACAAATAATGAAGTTATTGAGTCTATGAAAGAAATGGCAGATTTAGGTATTGAAATTTTTAATGTTGGGCAATATTTACAACCTACTAAAAAACATTTAGAAGTTCAAAGATATGTGCATCCAGATGAATTTAAAATGTTCAAAGAAATAGGTTTAGATTTAGGTTTTAAAGTAGTTGAATCTGGGCCATTAGTAAGATCTTCTTATCATGCTGACAAACAAGCAAAATTATATAGAAAGCAACCAAATGTTGCGTCATAATGACATTAAAATATATATAAAATATGTTGGTATAATATTTGCACAATATATTTGGAAAATGGTTTATTAATATGAGCGAAAAAAAAATTAGACAAGAAAAAATTTTAGAATCTTACCCGATTCTTCCATTAAGAAATACTATTTTATTTCCTAATCAAATTATTCCTATTTATATAGGTAGGCAACAATCTTTAGATTTAATTAATGATATTTCAATGTTAGAAAAAAAATACATTGTGGTTGTTGCTCAAAAAGATGGTGCTATTGAAAACCCAACAACTGATGATATTTACAAATTTGGAACATTAGCCACTGTAATGAAAATATTTGATATGCCAGATAAATCAAAATCTGCTATTGTTCAAGGTTTGATGCGCGTAAAACTAGAGGAAGTAAATCAAGAATTACCATATTTTTCTGGCTTAGTTTCGAGGGTAAAAGACGTTGATGATGGTAATGTTAAGGTTAATGCAAATATTAAAATATTAAAATCTTCTTTTACAAGTATAGTAGATGCTGCTCCATATTTAAATGAAGATCAAATGAATGCTTTAAATAATATTAAAAATCCTTCAAAAATCGCTGATAAAGCAATTTCTTTACTTAATATTAAAACAAAAGAAAAACAGGAAGTTTTAGAAATAACTAATATTTCAGATAGAGTGAAGAAGGTTAATGATATTATTAATAAAGAATTACAAAGAATTGAATTAGGAGAAAAAATTCAGTCTGAGGTTCAAGATGAAATTTCAAAATCTCAAAAAGAATATTATTTAAGAGAACAATTAAAAGCAATACAAAAAGAATTGGGTGAAGAAGGAAGTGGAATAGAAATTGAAGAAATACAGGAAAAAATCAAAAAAGCTAAAATGCCTGAAAATGTTGAAAAGATTGCTTTTAAAGAATTAAATAGATTACAAAAAATTCCATCACATTCACCAGAATATACAGTTTCAAGAACATATCTAGATTGGTTGGTTGAGCTTCCTTGGAGTATTCAATCTGAAGATAATGAAAAAATTGATAATGCTAATAATATTTTAAATCAAGACCATTATGGTTTAGATAAAGTAAAAGAAAGAATTCTTGAGCATTTAGCTGTTAGAGGTCTTAAACGTAAAAGAAGTAAAAAGGGAGATGTTATAAAAAGTCCTATTTTATGTTTTAATGGACCTCCAGGAACAGGTAAGACATCAATGGGTAAATCTATTGCAAAATCAATGGGTAGAAAATTTGTAAGAATTTCACTTGGTGGTGTTGGAGATGAAGCAGAGATACGAGGTCATAGAAGAACATATATTGGAGCGTTACCTGGTAGAATTATTGCTAGTTTAAAAAAGGCTGGTACAAATAACCCTATTTTTATGTTAGATGAGATTGATAAACTAGGTAGAGACTTTAGAGGGGATCCATCAAGCGCATTGCTTGAAGTACTTGATCCTGAACAAAACAATTCTTTTAATGATCATTATTTAGAGGTTGATTTTGATTTATCTAATGTTATGTTTATTACAACTTCAAATAGAATTGATCAAGTTCCTGGTCCATTAAGAGATAGAATGGAAATGTTAGATTTTACAGGTTATATTGTAGAAGAAAAAATGCAAATTGCAAAGAAACATTTAATTCCAAAGCAGATTAAAGAACATTCTCTTAAAAATAGTGAAATTAAATTTTCTGATTCAGGTATTAAAACTTTAGTAGAGTCATATACGAGAGAAGCTGGTGTAAGAAATTTAGAAAGACAAATAGCAAATGTATGCAGAAAAGTAGCAAAAGATATTTCTATGAGCAACATAAAATCTGCATCAATTTCTAGTAAAAGTGTAAGTAATTTCCTTGGGCCCGAGAAATTTTTACCAGAGCTTGCAGAAAGAAATAATAAGCCAGGGATTGTAGTAGGTTTAGCTTGGACTGCTTTTGGTGGTGATATATTATTTATAGAAGCAACAAAAATGCCAGGAAAAGGCAATTTAAAGTTAACTGGTAAACTTGGTGATGTTATGAAAGAATCTGTCCAAGCTGCTATGTCTTTTGTAAGATCGAATGCTAAAAAATATGGTATTGATGAAAATTTCTATAAAGAATTTGATATACATGTGCATGTACCAGCAGGGGCAATTCCAAAAGATGGCCCATCAGCAGGTATTGCTATGACAGTTGCAATTATTTCATTATTAACGAATATTCCGGTTAAATCTCGTTTAGGTATGACTGGAGAGACTTCTTTAAGAGGTAATGTTTTACCTATTGGAGGATTAAGAGAAAAGTCTACTGCAGCTCATAGAGCAGGCTTAAATCATATAATTGCACCTTACGAAAATATGAAGGATTTAGAAGAGATTCCTGAAAAAGTTAAGACGGAATTAAAAATTACATTTGTAAAAGAGGTTGATGAAGCCATAAAATTAAGCCTTGATTTAGATATTAATTAAGGGCGATTAACTCAGTTGGTTCAGAGTGCCTCCCTTACAAGGAGGAAGTCGGGAGTTCGAGTCTCTCATCGCCCACAGGGAATAAAAAAAAGGGATTAAAATTTTAATCCCTTTTTTTATTTTAAGTATTAATTGATTTAAACTACGATAATATTATATTAATTAATATAACTACATCTTGAACATTTAAATTATTATCTCCATTTATATCTGCAGCGTAGTACTGAGTATCTGATGGGTCAATAGCACCAAGAATAAAATTAATTAACAATACTACATCCTGTACATTTAAAACAGTATCATTATTAATATCACCTAACATAACATCATTTATATCTACGTTAATACAATCTCCAGATGATAGTAAACCTGAACCATTTATATCTGATACAATAGTATCAGTTATACATATTTCAGTATTTCCAGAATCAGAATTTGTATAGGAAATATTAGTAAGTAGGCCATCTCCTGCTGGTATAGTACCTCCAGTAAATGAGAATCCAAGCACTATTCCTAATTCAGATGTAGAAACCTCAAATCCATATTGTTCAGCTAATCCACCATTAGCATCTGTAATTGTAATTAAATCAGGTGAATCTGTTATAGTAAACTGAAAACCTGAAATATCAACGCTATTTGAAATATAAACAGCCATAGAGTCAGACGAAATATCTCCAAATGTCAAAGAAGCATTTCCTGCGGCAAAATCAACCGTAGTACAATCTTCTCCGGCAACAAGTCCATTACCATCTGTATCTGAAACAATCAAATCATCTATGCATAGCTCAGTATTTCCAGACCCATTAAGTGTATAAGATAAATTAGTTAAGACACCACTGCCTTGAGGGATATAACCTCCAGTAAGTGAGAATCCAATTACTATACCAAGTTCAGAAGTAGAAACTTCAAATCCATTATCTTCTGCAGAACCACCGTTAGCACCTGTAATGGTAATAGCATCTGGATTATCTGTAAGTGTAAATTGAAATCCACCAATTGATTCTGAATTGTCCATTAAAATTTGGATATTATCCCCAGTAATACTACCAAAACTAAATTCAGCAGTTCCATATATACAACTGCCATCATCTACTGTAGCATCTGGGTCATAATTATCTGCATTTGGATCTGTACATCCAGGAATATCTACAATACCATCTCGTGTTCCATCTATATAAGTTTCATTTGTATTAAGAGGATCTAAATATTGATCCATATAATTCCATGCAGCTGAAAATTTAGCATACCCATGATAATACGTTTGAGAACAGTAGCAATCAGGAGAAGGGCTACAATAATCAGTATAAATATAACTTGCCATTCCTCTTATTCTTTTAGAAGAATCAAACATTGGTGATCCAGAAGATCCAGGAATAACTCTTCCACTATTATATCTAAAATCCCACCAATTTCCACTAGATGACATTCCTGTTGCATTATAAGATATTTTCTTTATCCAACCATCTGGATGATGAATTCCTACTATATTATTACCAGGATTAGCTGATGATTTATTCCAGCCATTATAATAAGGATCATATGCACTAGGAACATTATTGTTTAATCTAATCAAGGCACCATCATTATTACTAAAATTACCAATCCATAAATTTTGTGTTCCGCTCATACTATTATATCCTTGAGGTTGAGTTCCATTACAGGAATATGATTGATAATTAAAATATACTGTATTTGATCCACCGCTACTACAATGAGCTGCGTATACTATATAAGGTGTTTTATCAAAATTTGTATTATTAATTAATGATGCTGAGCATAAGCCACCATTTCCACTAACAAGAACGACTCCATCTATTTCATCTCTCCAATCATCTCCAGATGAGCAAGCTACATTATCATTGCAATCTACCCTATCTGATGTTTGATCTCCATGAAAGTTCATAAAATCAAGAAAATCATGAGCAACAATAGACATATTAAGAGCTAAGTCTCTAACTTCGTTGTTTGGTACAGTTAATTCAATAATTACTCTATCACTTTTAACTACGGCAGTTGATTTTTCTCCAGTAAAGTCATTATTTTTAGAATTAAATGAACCTATGTACATAGATTCTTGCTCGTCATATATAAACATTTTTGTATGATTAGTCAATTGAAACTGATTAAAATGAAATCCAATTGACATTGCTCCAGGAGATTCAATTCCTAAATAAAAAGTTGTTTTATAAGGTC
The DNA here is from genome assembly GCA_002710085.1 of Fidelibacterota bacterium. The sequence goes on along the minus strand of PAOX01000025.1, from coordinate 5,332 downwards.
CAACAATTTTTGTAGCAGATTTTGGAACATTTATATCAACAGCATATTCATTAGCATAGTGAACCACCATAGGATGTAGATCATATTCAATTAAATTATCATGATCTATTGTTATAAAGTTAATCTTTTCATTATTTGGCTGGTATACAGGGGAGCCAGCATATTGAATTTGTGAAAAAGATAAAGTAAATAATATTAGAATAAGGCTTAAGTACTTCATTTATTAGTTCTCCTATAAATTTAAAATTGGTCTCATTATAATGTAATTCAATTAATTAAATTATAATATAATTCTTACATATTTATTACATCTTGTTACTTTTAAATGGTTTTTTTATCTACTTGGTGCATTTTTTTTCTTACTTGAATATCTAAGTTAAGTTTTTCTATCATTTTTTCATTAATTTCATTATTGTACAAAGTATAGTTATCTTTTCCCTTAGTTTTTGAAACATACATTGCCATATCTGATTTTTGTACTAAGTCATCAATATTATCTCCATCAATTGGATAAATAGCTCCACCAATACTAACTGTACAATTTATTTTTTTATGATTAATTATGATTTCTTCTTTAATATTTTTTAAAATTCTTTCACACAGATGTTTATTATCGTCTATATTTTTTATTTTTGATAAAATTGTAAATTCATCACCTCCCCAATGACTAATTGTATCTCCCTTTCTTACAGATTTTACAATTCTCTTTGAAATAATTTTAAGTAATTGATCGCCAGCATTATGCCCCATGGTATCATTAACTATTTTAAATTCATCAAGGTCTAAGAATAATACTACATATTTTTCATCAGTTCTTGTTGCGTTTTCAAAGGCTATTTTTGCACGATCATTAAATAAGGTTCTATTTGGAAGTCTTGTCATTTTATCATAATAAGCTAGGTAGTGCATTTCTTCTACTGATTTAACTTTATCAACAGCCATTGCTATTTGATCTGATATAAAATTCAAGATTGTTAATTGACTCTCATCGTAGATAGTATTTTTATCAAAACTTTTAATAGATATAGCTCCTATAATTTCATTTCCAATAATAAGAGGCGATGCTATATAAGAGTTGGGAACTTTGGTAGTTTTATTAAGTTTTTGCTTCTCTTTTAGATATTGAATTTCTTCTTTATCATAAATTAGAGCTGTTCTATCTTTTACTGAGCTTTCTATTATATTACCTTTAATATTTTTTTTAGTACATTTGACTTCTTTTTTAGAACTGTAGGTATATTCTTCAATTTTTTTCTCATCAATAATTAAAGATATTGTAAAATCTTTAGTTGGAATAAGAATATTTAAATTTTCAATAATATCTTTATATAATTCTTTTATATTTGTTGATATTCTAACTGAATTTGATATTTTTAGTATGCAGTTCTGTATTTCTTTATTTCTAACTATATTGGTTAAATCTGTAATAGCAACTGTATAATAAATTTCTTTTTCAATTTTATTTTCTACAAAATTCAAACTAATTGGAAATTTTTCATCATTTTGTTTAATACCATGTATTTCTAAATTTTTATTTAATGAGTTTAATTTTTCACTTATGATATTCTTTTTAGAATATTTTTGTATAATCTGTGAATAAGGTTTTGCAATAAGTTTTGTTAGAGGNTCTCCCAATATTTGCTCTCTACTATATCCCCATAGATTCAAGGCGAATCTATTAATCATTACAATTTTTAGATTAGCATTAAATGTAATAACACCTTCATTTACAGCATTTAACACACCTTTCATATGTGATGCTGAATCTAGAATTTTGTATATATTTTTTCTTGGTTTTTTTAAACTCATAATTTTATTTATATATAATTACTTAAAATATAATGTTAATTATTATATAAAAGTGTGAACTATATTACAATTATTTTATGTTTGTAACATTATGTAAATTGTTGAGTTTTATATACATTATATTGTATAATTATTTTAAATTAAATTGAAATTAATTGAATATATAAGGAAGAACCTNATGAGAAAGATTACTTTATTTTTATTTTTGGCATTTTTATTGCCTAATACATGGCAAAATATTAATTCGNCTGTTCCAACACCTATGAATTTTGATGTTATTAGTTCTGANATTAATACAACAAAAATNAAATTTACAATGGATGGGTTTCACTTAATNCCNTCTTCAGATTCTAATTCTATTAGTTATAAAGTTAANTCTGAGAATGGCGCATCTATACTGAATCAAGGATATCCTGATTTACATAATATATCTAAATCTATAATTATTCCTGATAATTCTAAAATGTCAGTTAATATTGTATCATATAAATATGAGGATTATGAAAATATATTTNTTGTTCCTTCAAAAGGAAATTTGAATAGAGAAATTAATCCAGAAGATGTTCCTCTAACNTATAGTGATGTATACAAAAAAAATGAATTTTATCCATCTTCTATTTCTNAANTAGGAGATCCTTATATTTTAAGAGACTTAAGAGGGCAAACAGTTTCAATTAATCCTTTTCAATATAATCCATTCACAAAAACACTTAGAGTGTATAGTGAAGTTATTGTTGAAGTAGTATCTAGTGGTTTATCTAGTAATAATACGGTTGAAAGAGTTAGTAATTCTATTACTTTATCTTCTAACTATGATGAAATNTATAAAGAGCACTTTATTAACTACAACAATGATACTAGATTTCAATATTTAATGGACCAAGGTAATATGTTAGTTATCTCAAATAGTGCTTTTATGGCTGACATGATTCCTTTTGTTGATTGGAAAAATAAAAAAGGTATTCCAACTGAATTAGTTTCAACTTCTACAACAGGTACAAGTTCAACTGCTATTAAAGATTATATCGTAGATTATTATAANACCAATGGATTAACTTTTGTTTTACTTGTAGGTGATTATGCGCAAGTAACATCTCCACTATATAGTGGATCGGCTTCAGATCCAAGCTATGGTTTTATTACAGGAAACGATGTGTATGCAGAGGTGATTGTTGGACGTTTTTCTGGTAGTACTCCTGCTCATATTCAAACACAGGTTCAACGTAGCTTAGAGTATGAACAAAGAGATAGTGGTGATTATTTCAATAATGCTGCTGGTTTCGCATCAAATCAGGGTCCTGGTTATGGTGGAATGGATGATGATGAGTTTAATGATTTTTTATGGAATACAGTTTTATCTTTNTTTACTTATGATGATTATTATTCTGAATATGATGGTAGTGGAGGTTCTGATGCAGGTGGAATCAATACAATTAATTCAGGTGTTGGTATTATNAACTATACAGGTCATGGTTCTATAAATAGTTGGGGAAATGGTGCATCACTTAACACTACTCAGATTAATCAGTTAACTAATGTAGATAAACTTCCANTTGTAATTACTGTGGGATGTAATGTTGGTGAATTNAATAGCACAAATGAGTGTTTTTCAGAAGCATGGCAAAGAGCNACACATAATGGAGCTCCTNCTGGAGGTATTGCTCACTTAGGTTCNACAATATCTCAATCATGGGAACCTCCTATGCATGGTCAATGGGCTATGAATAAAATTATAACTGAATCTTATAANGGTTTAGATGGGCAGCCACCTATGGGACATAAGACTAGAACTATTGGTGGAATTNCTACAAACGGATGTTTGCATATGAATGATGCTCAAGGTGGTGGAGGNCAAAATGAAACAAGGTATTGGACTTTATTTGGTGATCCATCTTTAGTATTTAGAACGGATGAACCTACTAGTATGAATGTTGTGCATGATGATGTAATATTAGTTGGTACGACAAATTTTCAAATTAATACAGGTTTATCAGGTGCGTTAGCTGCTATTTCAGCAAATGGAGAATTATTAGCTTCTGGTTATGCAAATCAATTTGGTATGATTGATTTAGATGTTTCTTCTATGTCTGATATACCAGGTGTTTTTGATATTATGATTACTGGGTTTAATGCTATTAATTATGAGGCAGAAATTACAGTTCTTGCTCCTGAAGGTCCATATGTTATGATGGATTCTTTTACAGAGCAATTGATGTATGGTAATCCTAATCCAATATCTCTTACGTTAGAAAATGTTGGAAGTGATCCAGCGGATGAATTAATTATTACTTTAACTACTGAAGATGAGCATGTATTTGTAACTGAAAATGCTATAATAGTTACTATTCCAGCAGGTGATTCAATGGTTATAGATGGCTTTACGGCTGATGTTTCAAGCAACATTCCAAATGACCATCCAGTTGAGTTTAATGTTAATTTAGTTTCAGGTGATCATGAATGGGATCATTCATTTATGAGTATGTCTATGGCTCCAGAAATTAACTTAGTTAGTGTAAGTGGAGATCTGCAGCCTGGCGCTACATCTTCTGTTATTTTTACAATGATTAATGAAGGTGGAGCAGCGCTTAACTATCCAATGCTAGATATTGAAGTTGGCCCTTATTTATCTGTTTCAAATATTGAATTTGGTAATGCTTATTATTGGGATATGATTGAAGGTAATAATGTAGAGCAATTAATAGTTGATGTCATGGTAAGTCCATCAGCTCCGATAGGTTCTATGGGGCAAATGACTGTAATGGTTGATCAGTTAAATACCGAATATCACCATGAAATAAGTACAGAGTTACCTATTGGTCAAGTAATTGCTGATTTTGAATCTGGTTTAGAATTAGAATGGAGCAATGGTTCACTTAGTCCTTGGAACATATCAGATGAAGATGCAAACACTGGTCTGAATTCATTTAAATCTGGTGAGATTGCTAATAACCAAACCAGTAATGTTAGTGTAACTCTTGATGTAACACAAGAGGGTATGGTTGAATTTTATTACAGAGTCTCTGCTGAGTACAGTCCATCAGGAAACTTTTTTTATGATGGTTTAGAGTTTTATATCAATGGTCAATTGCAGGGCCAATATCAAACTAATACAGATGGAAGCAGTCCATGGACATATGCAAGTTATATGGTTTCTCCTGGTATAACTGAATTTACATGGTCTTACGTTAAAGATAATGGTGGTGGTTCTACAGATTGTATTAATACTGATTGTTTAGATGCAGCATTTATAGATGATATTGTATTTCCTCCGGTCTATGTTGAATCTGATGTAATTGTTGGTGATACTAATGGTGATGAAGTACTGAATGTCCTTGATGTAATTTTAATGGTAGGTATGATATTAGGTAGTGCCGATGAAGATTTAGAATCAGGTGATTTAAATTCAGATGGATTCATTAATGTATTAGATGTCACTTTACTTCTTAATATGATTTTAGGTTTAGCTCATTCAGCAGATGCTACATCAGCGATGATGTATGAGACATCAGCGGGTGTAGATATT
>PAOX01000024.1 GCA_002710085.1 Fidelibacterota bacterium | reverse complement strand
GTTCTCGTTGAACCATTTCTTTTTCAGAAAACTTCATGTTGTCTCTTAAATAATCAAATCCTAATTCACTATTTGTTGCATATGTAATATCACAATTATAATTTTTTTTACGCTCCTCGTCGCTTTGACCGCTGTTAATAAAACCTGATGATAAACCTAAAAAATTATAGATTTGACCCATTTCAATAGAATCTCTTTTTGCAAGATAATCATTGACTGTTACAATGTGGACTCCTTTTTCAGTTAACGCATTTAAGTATGCAGCCAAGGTAATTGTGAGTGTTTTTCCCTCACCTGTTTTCATTTCAGAAATTTTACCTTGATGTAATACGACCCCTCCAATTAACTGGACATCATAATGAACCATATTCCATACCATATCAGTATCCATAACTTTAAATTTAGTATCACTTAAACGCCTTGCAACATCTTTAACAATTGCAAATACTTCAACCATATGTTCATTTAAATATTCTGTTTCAAATTCCGTGATATTCTTTTCAATATCTATATTAGAAGTTTTTTGTTTTTCTAAATCCGCTCTTTTTTCCTGAATATCTTTTTGGAGATTTGATTTTATTTGATAAAACTTATCTTTTAATTCTTGATCATTTAATTGATTTAATTTTTTATATGCACTATTTATTTCATCAATAATTGGTGATATTTTTTTTAAATCTTTATCTGATTTTTTACCAAAAACTTTTGTTATAACTTTATTAAAAATTGACATATTTAAATTTCTATTTTATTATTTTCTAAATCATTATAAAGAGAATCTAACACACCATTTATAAATGCACTACTTTCATTATTGCCGTAAATTTTTGCAATTTCAACTCCCTCTACAATTGATACTTTATTTGGGATTTCATCAAAAAAGAACATCTCTGTAAGTGCTAATCGTAAAATTAATTTATCAATAAGTGCAATTCTTTTTAAATCCCAATTTTTTAATTTTTTAGTAATAAATCCATCAATTACATCTGATTGATTTATAGTAGCTTCTATTAACCTATAAGCATATTCAATAATATTAGTATCTAAAATAGCTTCATTATTATCAATGGGAGAACCATTTATATAAAAGTTATCATGAATTTCTTTATCCTCTAATAAATATTTCATATGCTGCAAAAGTTCTTTAGGGTGGGTCTGTGACATGATCCAAGCATAGTAAATTTGTAAAGATAAAGATCTTGATATTCTTTTTTGAACTCTATTCATTTGGTCAAATTTGCTCATAATATTTTAATCATTTCTAATTTTAAAAGTTTTTTTATACGGTAAATAAAAAGACTTTAAAGTAGAAATCTTTTTGATTCTATCTTCAGCCTGTAAAGCTGCAGCTTTATTAGTAGTAATAGATTCTGTTTTTGCTCTTTTAAAAATACCCATTAATGTGTCATATATTTTCTCTGCTTGAGTAAAAGCTTTTTCCTTATTATAACCTTCTAATTCATTAGCTACGTTTATTAAACCACCAGCATTAATAACATAATCAGGAGCATATAATATTCCTTTTTTGACTAGTAGTTCGCTATCTGATAATGGATTTTCTAAAACATTATTTGCTGCACCTGCAATAATTTTACAATTTAATTGAGGTATACTTATTTTATTAACAGTAGCTCCTAGAGCACATGGTGCATAGATATCAACTTCTTCATTTAAAATATCATCTGGTTCAACAGCTATACATTTATACTTATCAACAATACTATTAATTCTACTTTTATCAATATCTGTAACATAAACCTTAGCTCCATCTTTTGTTAAATAGTCAACTAAATGTGTTCCTACATGTCCAAGACCTTGAACTGAAATTTTTAAACCTTCTAAAGAAGAAGTATTAAGGTGTTCTTTTACACTAGCCTTCATTCCCATATAAACACCAAATGCAGTTACGGGAGAAGGGTCTCCGCTACCTCCTAATGATTTAGCTATTCCAGTGACATAACTTGTTTCAATTTTTACATTTTCCATATCATGNATATTTGTNCCAACATCTTCTGCNGTAATATATCTTCCNCCNAANCCTTCAACAAATCTTCCAAACGATCTAAAAAGTTTCTCTGTTTTATCTTTTTTAGNATCTCCAATTATTACAGCTTTTCCNCCACCTAAATTCAATCCAGCAATTGAAGCTTTATATGTCATACCTTTTGATAATCTGAGNACATCTATTATTGCTTCTTCTTCATTTTTATATTGCCACATTCTACACCCACCAAGAGCAGGACCTAAAGTTGTATTATGAATTGCAACAATNCCTTTCAANCCTGAATGANNATCATNAAAAAANGCAATTTGNTCATGNCCTCTTGTATTTAATTCTTTAAATATTTCCATAAAAATCTCCGTTTCTATAATAAAGAGCGTGCAATAACCACTCTTTGAATTTCAGATGTACCTTCATANATCTGAGTAATTTTTGCATCNCTCATNAATCTTTCAACACCCGTTTCTTTTATATANCCATAACCTCCATGTATTTGTACACACTGTGTAGAAGCNTTCATTGCAACTTCCGAAGCATATACTTTAGCCATAGATGCAATAACTCCAAAATTTTGATGATTATCTTTAGCCCATGCTGCNTTCCATATTAATAATCTAGCTGCTTCAATTTCCATAGCCATATCTGCAATTTTAAATTGAATTCCTTGNTTTGAAGCAATAGGCTTTCCAAATTGATGNCTTTCTTTAGAGTAGNTAATAGAATGATTTAAAGAAGATGTTGCTATACCTAATGCTTGAGCAGCAATNCCAATTCTTCCTCCATCTAAAGTAGCTAAAGCNATNTTAAATCCAGAACCTTCTTCACCAATTAANTTTTCCTTTGGTACTTTAACATTATCAAAATAAAGCTCACATGTNTCTGAAGATCTNATTCCTAATTTATTTTCAGGTTTNCCACATTCAAACCCATCAAGTTNTTTNTCNACAATAAAACATGAAATNCCTTTATGACCAACTCCTTTTTCTGTCATAGCAAANACTAANACNAAATCTGAATTAATACCATTAGTAACCCAATTTTTAGTTCCATTTATTATNTAAAAATCACCATCTTTTGATGCTGTAGTTATCATATTTGAAGCATCTGATCCTGATTGAGGTTCAGATAATGAAAAAGCCCCTAATTGTTCTCCAGAAGCTAATTTTGTTAAATATTTTTCTTTTTGAAAATCATTACCAAAATGTTCTATNAAATAACATACTAAAGAATTATTAACTGACATTACNACAGCAGCAGATGCATCTACAGCTGAAATTTCTTCCATAGCAATTGCATATGANATTGTATCCATACCTCCGCCATTCCATTTTTGNTCTGCCATAATACCTAAGAATCCTAATTTTGCCATTTTTTNAATTTGTTCTTTAGGCCATTGTTTTTTTTCATCTCTCTCAATTGCACCTTNAAGCAATTCATTTATTGCAAATTCTCTAGCTGTTTTTTGTATAAGAANTTGTTCTTCTGATAAATTAAAATTAATCATATTTATAAAACCCTCTTCCTGATTTTTTNCCTAANAAACCACTACTAACCATTGTCTTTAAAAGAGTACATGGNNTATATTTTGAATCATTAAAACCAANCCATAAAACTTCCATAATATCAAGACAAACATCTAAACCNATAAAATCAGCNAANTGCAATGGCCCCATAGGNTGNGACATNCCTAATTTCATAATTTCATCAATNGCTTCTTTTTCTGCTACATTTTGTTCTACNCAAAATATAGCTTCATTAATCATTGGCATTAAAATTCTATTAGANACAAANCCTGGATAATCATTGCACTGNACTGGNNTTTTACCCATTACTTTTGCTAATTGAATAATTTGATTAGTTGTATCATNAGAAGTATGGATTGTATTAATTACTTCTACTAANTTCATAATTGGNACTGGATTCATAAAATGCATTCCAATNATATTNNTAGGNCTATTTGTTTGATTGCCTAAATCTGATATTGAAATTGATGATGTNTTGCTAGCAAAAATTGTTTCTTTTTTACATATAGAATCTAATTCTTTAAACAATGANACTTTTAAATCATNTTTTTCAGGTATTGCTTCTATTACTAAATCAATATTTTTACANTCACNTATATCAGNTGTTAAAGTTATNTTATTAAGTATTNNTTCCTTNTCAACCAATGAAATAATANNCTTCTTTATTTGCCTATCTAAATTAGAGCTTATAACTGAAAATGCATTATTTAATTGTTCATCGTTTAAATCAACTAATGTTGTCTGAAATCCTGATTGGGCTGATACATGAGCTATTCCATTACCCATAGTACCTGATCCAATTATTGCTATTTTAAAATCTTTATTCATAACTAATCCTTATAAATCATAATTCTCAANAATCATTGCAGAAGCCTCACCTCCACCAATACAAATTGATGCTAATCCATATTTTAATTTTCTATTTTTTAACGCATTTAATAAAGTTACTAATATTCTTGTTCCTGAGGCTCCTATAGGATGCCCCATAGAGACAGCCCCTCCATTAATATTAACTTTGTTTGATGATATTTTTAATTCATCTAGCGCAATCATTGGAACACATGAGAATGCTTCATTTATTTCAAATAAATCAATATCATTCAATTCTAAATCACATAAAGACAATGCTTTTTTAATAGCATGAATTGGTGCTCTTGTAAAGTATAAAGGCTCCATAGCAAAAGAACAATGCGCAACTATTTTTGCTAAAGGTTTTAATGAATGATTATTTACCTCTGATTCTGAAGCTAATAAAACAGCTGCAGACCCATCACTTAAACTACTTGCATTTGCTGCTGTAATAGTTCCATCTTTGCTAAAAGCTGGTCGTAATTGTGATATTTTATCTTCCCTAAACTTTAGAGGTTCTTCATCAGTATCAAAAATAATATCTCCTTTTTTATTCTTGATAATTACGGGCTCTATCTCATTCTTAAATTCTCCATTTTTAATTGCTCTATTAGATCTTTTGTATGATTCTATTGCATAATTATCTTGATCTTGTCTGGAATATTTTTCTTCTTTACATAAAATTTCACCACAATTTCCCATAGCAAAATCACTATACGGGTCCCACAAACCATCTTTTAATATAGAATCAGTAATTTTTTGATGACCAAATCCCATTCCAGTTCTTGATTTTTCAAGATAATATGGTGCTAAACTCATATTTTCCATTCCACCAGCAATTGAAATTTTAGAATTCCCTAACCTTATTGATTGATCTGCGAGCATAATAGATTTTAAACCAGATCCACATACTTTATTTATTGTCATACACTCTACATTTTGATCTAAACCTGCTCCTAAAGCTGCTTGTCTTGCTGGAGCTTGCCCAAGGTTTGCAGATAAAACATTACCCATAATTACTTCATCTATTTTATTCTTATCAATCATAGATTGTTTTAAAACTGATTCAATACTAATTGAGCCAAGTTTAGTAGATTCAATATTACTTAATGAACCTTGAAATGCTCCTATTGGAGTCCTTTTATATGCGCAAATAAATGTATTACTCATTTTCCTCCTCATTTTTAGCATAAGCTTTTATAATATTTTTGACTAAACTATGNCTTACAACATCAGATGCATCAAATTCCATATAACCAATTCCATCAATGTTTTTTAATATATTAATAGCTTGAATTAATCCTGATAAATTTTTCTTTGGTAAATCAATTTGAGTTAAATCTCCTGTTATGATTGCTTTTGATGTAACTCCTAATCTAGTTAAAAACATTTTCATCTGCACAGTTGTTGCGTTTTGTGCTTCATCTAAAATAATAAATGCNTTATGTAAAGTTCGACCTCTCATATATGCTAATGGAGCTATTTCAATTATACGATTATCAAGAAATACTTTTAACTTCTCTTTTTCAATCATATCATTTAAAGCGTCATATAATGGAGTTAAATAAGGGTCTATTTTTTCTTTTAAGTCTCCAGGTAAAAAACCTAAACTTTCACCTGCTTCGACAGCTGGCCTAGTAATAACAATTTTATTAACTGTTTTATTTTTTAGCGCTGCTACTGCACAAGCGACTGCTTGGTATGTTTTTCCTGTTCCTGCAGGCCCAATAGAAAATGTAATATCATTACTATTAACAGCATCTAAGTATTTTTTTTGACCTCGTGTTTTTGCGTATACTATACCTTTATAAGTATGTAAAATAATTTTTTTGTCAATAGCATCTTCAGATAATAATTTAGATTCAATAGTTGTTGTTTGAATAAATTCTTGAATATCGTTTTCTTCCACGTGACCTGTTGTCTCTATTGCATTTAACATATTGTGAAGTATCTTAGAAATAATTTCTAATTCATTCTTATCACCATCCAATTTTACTACGTTTCCTCGGACAACAATACCTGAAGAAAAACTATTTTCTAGTAATTTGATATTTTTATCATTTGGACCCATAAATACTAAAGGATCTACTAAACCTATGTCAAAATTTTTTTTCATATATATTTAATAATTAAAAAAGCCCTTTATAGAAATAAATCTAAAAAGGGCCAATTCATATTTCTATAAAGCACTAAAATTTACATAAAATTCTACTTAATTCAAACGTCAACTAACTAGATTTTATATCTAATCCTAGCTCATCTAATTGAGTTTTATCAACATTTGAAGGAGAATTATCCATCAATGAAGTAGCAGAGGTGGTTTTAGGAAAAGCAATTACGTCTCTAATCTGATTAGAACCAGCTAATAACATTACAATTCTATCAAAGCCAAAAGCCATTCCTCCATGAGGTGGTGCTCCATATTTGAAAGCATCCATTAAAAAGCCAAATTTTTCATTTGCTTCATCATCTGATATCCCAAGTATATCAAAAATATTTTTTTGTACTTCACTACTATGTATTCTAATTGAACCACCACCTAATTCATAACCATTCATTACAATATCATAAGCTAGTGATCGGACCTTTTCAGGATTAGAATTTAATAAATGTAAATCATCCGGGTTAGGTGAAGTAAATGGATGATGTAATGAAAAATACCTATTATCATCTTTTTCAAATAAAGGAAAATCTACAACCCATAATGGCGCCCACATATTTGAATCAATTAAGTTTTCTTTAACTCCTAATTTTAATCTTAAAGCACCCATAGATTGTAACGTTTTTTTCTTATCATCACCCATTAAGAATACAATAGAATTATCTTCAAGGTTATTATTTTTAATAATTTTTTCTTGAATTTCATTATTAAAAAATTTACCTATACCTCCATCAAATTTTGCTTCATTAACCTTAAACCACGCTAAACCTTTGACATCATAATATGTTTTTAAATAATCAGTTAATTCATCAATAACTTTTCTAGAATAAGTATCAGCATTAGGACAAACAAGAGCTTTAATAATACCTCCTGATTCGACTACTGTTTTAAAAGTATTAAAATCAGAATCTAAAATATATTTATCAAAATCTAATAATTTCATATCAAAACGAATATCTGGTTTATCAGAACCATAATTGTTCATTGCATATTCATAAGTCATAATTGGAAATTCTGTATCTAACTTTACATCTAATATGTTATCCCATATATCTCTAACTAAATCTGAACCTAATGAAATAATATCATCTTGTTTTACAAATGACATTTCAATATCAATTTGAGTAAATTCTGGTTGACGGTCGGATCTAAAATCTTCATCTCTAAAACATTTAACAATTTGAAAATATCTATCAAAGCCTGATACCATTAATAATTGTTTGTATGTCTGTGGAGATTGAGGTAATGCATAAAATTTACCTTTGTGTAATCTACTTGGAACTAAGAAATCACGTGCACCCTCAGGAGTAGANTTCATTAAAATTGGAGTTTCAATTTCAATAAATTGATTATCAGATAAAAAATTTCTAGTTAAAATGGAAGTCTTATGACGAATCATTAAATTATTTTGAAGTTCTTTCGTTCTTAATTCAAGATATCTATATTTTAACCNATGATCTTCCATAGCTGATTGTCTATCATTAATATCGAATGGAGGGGTCAAAGATTTATTATAAATTACAAGATTAGTAACTTCAACATCTATTAATCCAGTAGGGTTGTTATCATTTTGAGCTTCATCTGGTCTTAATACTACTTTTCCTTCAATACCTACAACATCTTCAAGACTCAATTTNTTGGCGCTATTAAATGACTTTTGATNAATNTCAANATTAAAAACNAACTGAGTTTTTCCATANCTNTCTCTTAAATCTGCAAATATAACACTTCCTAAATCACGNACTTTTGAAATCCANCCATTCAATATTACTGACTGATTTACAGATTCTTTACTTAAAACTCCACATGTATGTGTTCTATTTTTCATCATTTATTAAATTATTTTTTTTGAAAACTTGAATAATTTTATTAGCATAATTATCTAAGCTTATNTTCTTAATTATATCAAAAACTACACCATCTTTATTAATTAAAAAAGTAACTCTTTTAGGGAAAAAATAGGTGTCAACTCCATATGATTTTGATATAGAAGCATCTAAATCTGACAATAATGGAAATAAAAGATTATATCTATTAGCAAACTCTTTTTGTCTTTTCTTGCTATCATAACTAATACCAATAATTTCTATATCATATTTNCTGTACTCTGAGTATTCATCACGGAACCCGCAAGCTTGTTTGACTCAACCAGGAGTAAATGCTTTTGGAAAAAAATATATAACTAAATTTTTACCTTGATAGTCAGATAACGAAACTAATTCATTATTTTGGTTGAATAACTGAAATTCAGGAGCTTTAGNACCNATNCTAATCTCATTAGCAGAAGAGCTTGAAAATGATAATAATAGTAATAAAGAAATAGCAATAGTAATAAAAAATAAAATGTACACTTTAATATTAGCTCTTAATTTNTTCATATTGAATTTTAGTGATATACTTTAGTCTATTTTAACTAATATATAATCTTTAAAAAAGTAAGTTCTAAAATCTGTGTTTGATATATTATAAATCCATAAATCATATCCATTATCTTGCACCACAGAGTTTGGCTCTCCTAGGATAGATTCAATTTCATAAAAACTCATCCCTAGTTTGATATTATTAATTAATGCTTTTATTTTTTTATTTCTACGTTCTTCTACATATTCTTTTAAATTTAATTTTGAAATAATATTATTATAATTTTTTAACTTCTTATCAATCTCAACTACATATTTGTATAAGCTATCTGAGTATTTAGGCTTTAAATTAATTATTGTTTCTAAATATTCTTTAACTAATTTTAACTCATTAGGATCAGTAGTATCATTAATATCATTTAAAATATATCTAATTAATTCTGTGTATTTATCATTTATTTGCATAAATAAACTTGGATCTAATTCAAGTGCTTGTTGATAAAAATCAATAGCTTCAGAATAATTATTTAAGTTTTTTAAAATATCTCCTTTTTTAAGAAAAATTTGGGCTTCAACTTTGTCAGTTTCAGACCATAAATATGGTGATATTCTACGAGCTTTATTTAAATTTTGGGTTGAATTAAAAAATGTGTTTTTATCTAAATTTTTATTTGTTTCATTAATTAGCTGTTGTGCAATATCTCTTTTATAAGATTCAATCTCTAATATTAAAGCAGGATCTGCAGTTTGTTCAGCTTTATTAAAATTTTGTAATGCTTGATTATATAAGCTATCATTAAAAAATGTAATAGCCTTTTCAAAATATTGATATGGAATTTGGGTATAGCAAAAATTTAACATTTTTTTTGCTTTCTCAAATCGAAAATCATAGTTATATATATTTAAAAATTGTTTGAATTTACTTGCTGCATTAATATAGTCTTTATCTAACATTAATTGAAAAGCTTGATCACCTTTAGTTTCTTTCCCACCAAACAAAGTTCCAAAAGTAAAAAATACACCTAATGTGTTCATATCTAAACCAATTATAGGAGTTTCATCTTTATCATCATATATATTATTAATATAAGTGCGTCCACCTCTTAATTCTAGGCCAATTGCATAGTTATATGGTAAAGAAGGCCTATCTATTATGTACTTATAACCCATAGATAAATTCTCATTAAATCCAGAACCATAAATGTATTTTTTTTGACTTAAAGATTCATAAACAGACGCATAACTGAGACCAAATGAGTAGTAACTATAAAGATAGAATTTTGATGAAAATTGAGTTGTAAATGATAAATTTATAAATCCATCAATAATAGAAGGCCTAAAACGATAGCTTTCATTATTGTTAGTATTATTGACATAAATGGGGGCTACTGGATTTGATAAAACATTTGAATACCTTAAACCTGTCCCAATATGAAAATCAATCAAATTTTGATGATATAATTTTTCTAAAAAATTGTATTTCATTATATCAACTTCAATAAAATAACCTGTTCNTGAATCAATAGAAGAAATAAATAAATTATTAATATCCTNATTATCTAATATGATAGGNTTTGAATCTAAATCGAAATTTCCNGTAATTGCATTTTTTATATAGTTTGGNCCACCATAACTAAATAGTCCNATTTTTAACTCATAAGGAATTAAATAGAAAGGTTCTCTAAAAGTCATTTTTCTAAAATTATGGTTTATGAAATTATCAATTGGNGTACTTGACCAATTACTTTGCGCTGGCAAAGAATAAGTGATTAAAAATAAAACTATTAAAAAATATTTACTCATTATACGATAAAATAAACAAATCTTTCATTTCTTTTAAAATAATATTAATTAATTTAATTTAAAATATGGTTTTAAGATTTATAGTGCAAGCAATTATACTGCTTTTATGCTTTTCTAGTATTATAGCACAAAATAAGTATATGCAAAATTCCCAATTTAAAATTGGACTAATTGAATATGAGCCAGGTGATTGGAATTCTGATCAGACTGCTTTATCAGAATTAATAAAATTTGTAAATGAAAATACTAATATACCAATTATGACCCCAAAGAGAGATGATGAATTAAAATTAAAAATTGGAAGTAATGATTTTTTTAAAACTCAGTATATCTATATGACAGGGCATGGCGAATTAAGAAATAATGGGTCCTGGCAAGGTGTTAAATTAAAACCAGAAGAAATTAAAGCATTAAGAAAACATCTTTTAAATGGTGGTTTTTTACATGTAGATGATAACTACAATTTTGATAAAACATTTTTTTCAGAAATAAAAAAAGTTTTTCCTGATAAAGAATGGGTTNCTCTCAAAAATAATCATANAATATTTAATACGTATTATAAATTTGATAATGGGTTACCCAAAATTCATAAACATGATAATAAAGAACCAAAGATGTTTGCTCTATTTCATAATGATAAAATAATAGCGCTATATACTTTAGAAAGTGATTTAGGAGATGGTTGGGAATCGAATGAAGAGCATGAAAGAATTACAGGAAAAAAACTAAGCCCACAAAAAAGATTAGAAGCCCTTAAAATGGGTACNAATATATTAATATNTGCACTGAGTCAATAAAAATGAATGCTATACAAAAATTTTTAATAATATATCTTAATCAAAAAATTAAATATCAAAATATTAATTCAATAATTAATTTTTTGATATTTAACCTATCNTTTTTAATCCTAATTATTAAATTTGAAGAAAGCGCTTACTTATCTCCTTATATAAAAAACAAGATATTAGTTACAATGTTAATAATATGTTTTTTTTGNNTTCTATTTCTAATAACTAAAAATTTAATTCATAAATCTAATTTATGGGGAAATTCAAGTCTCCAAAAATTAGCATATCAATTAATTGACAAAATTCCAACCAAAGATCGTATAATTAATGCATTACAAATTTATTCTACATTAGATTTAAATAGTCCNTATTCTGATTTAACTCTNAATTCTATCAATCAATTAGAAGACGAAATAACTAAGATACATATCAATGATATTAAATTTGATATTTCATNTAGAAAACTATATGTCCTAATTATATTATTTTTAATATTTATTGCTTCTATATCTCTATCAAATCAATATTCTAATGCTTTAGATAGACTTACACAAAAAGATATTACATTTAATAAACCTCTTCCATTTAAATTGATGTTCGAAAGTGATGAAAGTGAAAATTTGATTTTTAAAGGAGATAACTTAAAGATAGTGATTCGTGCTGATGGAAATGCTCCTGAAAAGATAATCTTAAATACAAAAACTAATTCTAAAATAGAGCAAATAGAAATTAATAAGACTAATCAATTGTATTCATATGTTTTAAAAAAAATAAATAATAATACACAAATTTGGGCTAGTTATATAAATGAATCAATATTACCTTATAAACGGTACCAAATTAAAACTGACACATTAGATGTTGTTTTAAAAACAAGACCTGAATTTAAAAATCTGAAAATTAACATCATACCTCCAAGCTATACTAATATAAATGAANTATCACATAATCAAAGCTTAACTACAATTCAATTAATAAGNGGATCAACTTTAAAAATAGAAGGTATTCTNAATAAAAAAATAAAAAATGCNAAATTAAAATTCAANATTGATAGTACGCTTAATATGCATGTCATTAATAATATTATTAATTTAGAATTTGAGNNATTAGAGCCTTTAGNATTTGAAATCATATGTAATGATTTTCAAAATAATAAAAATATACCTATAAACTATTCTGTAATAATAAATGACGATTTAATGCCCTATGTAAATATTAAGTATCCAAATGACAATTTAAAAATTAATGCAAAAGATAATATTAATTTAGAAATTGAAATTATTGATGACTTTGGGATTAAAAGAGCATTCCTTGAATATTATATTTCAAAACCCTACTACCTAAATCAAGATACTACTTTAATTCAAACTAAAATTTTTGATACCTCAAAAATAAAAAAGAATCAATTTATTAGTTATAACTGGAATATTGAAAATTTAAACGTTGGCCCAGGAGATGAAATCTTTTATTGGGTTAAAGCATTTGATAACAATACAAAAACTGGCCCCGGAATTGGACAATCTAATATATTAAAAGCTTATTTTCCTAGTTTAGAAGAACTTTACTTTGAAGTTGAAGAAGAACAAGAAATTATTGAAGATAACTTTGATGATATGATTAATTCTATAGATGACATTAAAAATATGTA
>PAOX01000023.1 GCA_002710085.1 Fidelibacterota bacterium | reverse complement strand
CATTTTTAACCTCTAAATGATAAATATAAGTACCATTATTAATTTTATCTCCTGATGAATTTTTTCCATCCCATTCTATATTACAAAAAGAAGTTGCACACTCATAATTATCAATTACTTTTAACCTTTTTCCGGATAGATTAAATATTGAAACTTTTGCAATTGAAGGATAAGAGGATGTTTTAAAAGTAATTTGGGTTTTATCTTTAAATGGATTAGGAAAATTGTATACATCGTAAGCTTTAAATTTAGAACCTTCCAATTTCAAATCTATTGTAGTTAAAGTTTTATTATTAAAATTATCCCAAACCTCAACAAATAGATTATTATGACCTAAATTAAAATTTATAGTTTCAATACTAAATTCACCTATTGAAATAGAATCACAACTTGAAATATCATTAAATTCTTGTACATCAATTATATTATAATTTTGCTCATTATTAATCCAATATCGGATACTATGACCCAGACCATCCATCAAATTAATGCCAGATTGATCTTTTAATCTGACTATTATAGAACTATTTTCAAAAATAATATCATTATTATATAAAGGCCTATAATCTGAAGTAAAAAAATCTATTTCAGGTCCTGAAGAATCTTCAATAAATTCATCATCTAGATCCTCCGAATTAAAAATAATATCTAAATTCAAAATATTCTGAAATAAATTATAAGGCGTATCTTGTGTTTGCATATAAACAGATGCACAACCTTCGCATTCCGAAGCATCAATTGGTGTTATAAAACATACATTTTCATAAAAATTACCCTTATAAATACTTTCACCTTGAATATTATAATTAATTGAATCTCCAGTTTCATAAATCCTAATTATATTTTGTTCTGCATCAAATGCATTGATACTTCCATTGTAAGGGCCTACATCTAAAGAAATATCAGAACCTATTAATAAGCTTTCTGGAATTTGATTATTTATAATTGTTTCATTTTTGGGGAATGGTAGAGGTAATGCTGGGTCACCAAACAAATGAAATAAGTGTTCTGAGCTAGAATTGTTTTTTGCATTTCTTACTAAATCACCCAATCTGCTATTATCACTATATATTTCTACATAATCATTTATTTTATTAAATAACTTTGTTAAATAATTAATATTAGAGGTTTCTCCTATGCCTCTTGTTGTAGATATTATAGCAATTGAACTTTTATCTTGTAATAACAATGCTTCAGTCATAGAATCTTTGCCGTCGTATTCACCAAAAGAGCATGTACCAACAATCCAAATTGGTAATTTATAATTTGTAATATTAAATAGATTAATATCTCGTTCTAATTCTAAAATTTTTTCATCTGCTAATGTGTTATAGTCACCATGTCCAATATAATTAATAAGTGCCACTCCATTGTTAATATTATCAATTAAGTTATTTGTTAAATTCACATGTAATAATCCATCAGAGTTCTGTATTGGCTCATAATCAACACCATAAAAAGTGTGTGGAATAAAATTTTGTTTAATCTGTTCATATAATAAATGTGAATTCTCCGTATGGCTAATCTCTGGATATTTATTTGGATTTGGATTGTTCTCATCATCACTCAGTAAATTAATACCCATCCTCCATATATGGTTATTATCTATTGGAAAATATAGGTTCTGAATATACTGATCTATATTATTAATGATTAAAAGAGCATCACTAGTGTTAGTTACAGGCATCCTACCTGTTGATAATTGAGGGTTAGCTGAAAATAAATTAGATGAACTGTAATAATCATCAGATGGAACAGAACCATTATAAATTGGAGGAACGATTGTTTCATCACCTAAAATTAAAAGGTAATTTAAACTAGGAAACATATCTATTTGATTAATAATATATTCTCTTATGGCGTATTCAGGCTCTAATTCTTGATATGAATCATATATTAAATCAGTAGAAATAATGCCAATATTTAAATCACTATGAACCTCTTTTAAATTTTCAGCAACATCAAGTAAATTATTATTTGTAATAACTAAGTAATCAATTTCCGTATTATTTACTAAATTAATTTTATTTTGAATAATAAAATCTTTATTAAATACTTGATTTGAAGGGTAACAAGATTCCTGCTTTAAATTATCATTAATATTAAATTCAATATCGATAGATTCAATGTAATACAAAACATTATTATCAATTTTATATGGAAAAATATCTATATATAAAGAAGAACATCCTCTATAATTAAACATATCTCCAATATGTAACAAATCATACATATGTAAATCAGAAGTAACATAATCTGTTTTAACCCATTTAATATTTTTTATTTTATATGTAATATTTTGAGGGATAGACACAACAAATTCTAATCGATATATATCATAAGTTATATGATTATTTAAAACTGTAGCATTTGAATTGTTAATAATAAAATGATTATCATTTAAATCAAGCTTAGTATCTTCTAATACATAATTAATTGAATATGAGAATGATAATGCAAATGATAAAATAATTAAAATTAATCTAACTGCCATATTTATTGCCTTTTTAAAAAAAAAGAATTATACTAAATTTAAACCGTATAATATGTTTTATGTTCCAATATTTGATAAAAAATGATCTTTGATTTAAATATTATAAAAAAATACTACCAAAATTTACCAAATAAACTTGAATGGTTCAAAGCTACTAGCACATTGAACATAATGGAAAAAAATGAATAAACCAATTGCAATTATTACTGGCGCGTCAACTGGAATTGGCCGCAGCTTAGCCATTAAATTATCAGAAAAATACTTGGTTTATTTATTGTCGAGAAATAAAGAAAATTTAAATAAAACAAAAGAATTAATTAACGCAAAAAATAATGATTGCAAAATCATTGTTTGTGATATATCAAAAATTGATTCAATGGATACTATTTACTCCCAAATTCAACATAAAGAAAAAATTGAACTTCTTATAAATAATGCAGGAATAGGGGTTTTTAAAAGTATTTCAGATACAACTATTGATGATTGGGATAATACTATAAATACAAATCTACGAGGTTCTTTTTTAATGACTAAAATGATCGTAGATCAATTAAAATCTAATCAAAATGGCAAAATTGTTTTTATAAGTTCGGTAGCTGGGTTACAACCCTATAAAAATTCTACAGCATATGTTGCATCAAAATATGCAATGCGAGGCTTTGCTGCATCTTTAAGAGAAGAATTAAGAGAATTTAACATAAAAGTAATAACCGTATTTCCAGGAGCCGTAAATACACCTATTTGGGATAATAAGAATATGGAAGAATTAAGAGAAAGTATGATGAAAACTGATGATTTAACTGAAACTATTTTTCATGCTATTAATGCTCCAAATAACTGTGTTACCGAAGAAATAACAATTAGAAGAACTTCTGGAGATTTTTAATTTTTTTCATATAAAATTCTACTCTTAGATGAAGCCCAAGAACAAATCAAACATTTATTTAAATCATGGTTTCTAGCAGGACAATATTCTCTTCCAAAGAAAATAATTTGTAAATGACGCTTATTCCATTGTTCTTTAGGCCATACTTTTTTCAGATCTCTTTCTGTCATCTCAACATTTTTAGCTTTAGATAGTCCCCATCTAGAGGCAAGCCTATGGATATGAGTATCTACAGGAAATGCAGGAATACCATACCACTGAGACATCACAACACTAGCTGTTTTATGACCTACACCAGCTAAACTTTCTAAATAATTCCAATCAGGCTGAACTCCACCACCTTCAATTAATTGAAAAGCCATTTTTTTTAAATTTTTTGCCTTAGTTGGAGCTAAACCAATTTCCTTGATTAAATTTTGGATAACTTTAATATCTAAACATGACATTTGCTCTGGAGTGCTGGCATGATTAAATAATTTAGGAGTAACTTCATTAACTTTTTTATCGGTAGTTTGAGCTGATAACATTACAGCGACAAGTAAAGTATAAGCGCTAGAATGAGTTAAAGGAATAGGAGTTTTAGGATATAAATCATTTAAAATTTTACCAATTTTTATTGCTTTTTCTAAACGAGTCATAATTAATTTTTATTAATAATATTTTTTATTTCTAAATCAACTTGAGAAAATTTATCTTTTAATTTTATATATAAATCATCAGGTATGGGAGCTCTATTATTTTCGCTCTTATTAGCAGATTCAAGAGCTTTAATTAAACCTAAAGGTTTTTTAAAAACCTTGGATCTCAAGCTACCTAAAAATATTGAATATTTTTTTATAAAGTCTCTTACAGTTTTTGATTTATAAGTTTTATTTTTATTGATAATTTTAAAATCAGGAATATTAAGATTTGAATCAATATTTAAAAATTCTAACGTTTCAAAGTATACCTTTTTAGGATTTTTTTTGATATCATCTAAATCTATAAATTTTATATTCTCTCTACCAAAATAACGAATAAAAGACTGAATGCTTCTGGGTAATGATAAAATATTTGAGGTGTAAAATAATTTATTTACTACTGTAGTCTGATTAGGAATTCTATTTCCACTTAATCTACTATCCTCTAATTCTAATGCTTGAGTAAAATCTTCAATAACTTCATCTCCGCTAAATACAAACTGAGAATGAAGAGAATGTACTAAGTCAACTAAATCTCTCAACATAATAATAATTTTAGCCTTTGGATTAAAATTATATATTTCCTCTGGAGCATCTTTTGAAAAAATATAAAATGTAGATGCTTCACCAATAATTTTTTTATCAGTTTTAAATAAATCTTGATATTCATCTAAACTTAAATTGTATGCACCATTTCTTCGTATTAAATCACTACCAAAAAAATGAGGCTCTTTAAAATTAGGAAAATAAATATCAGGATGTTGCTTTAAATAATAATATAAAAATGTTGTTCCAGATTTAGGTGCTCCAACAATAAATAAATTTGGATTCTTCATATTTTATAATCCTAAAATTATTTTTTTTGGATATTTAATCATTAATTTCAATAAAGAAGTAATTTTTGAAATATTCTTAGATAAACTATAATTCCCACCATAGCTTGCAGATACATTGTGCCATAATTTAGCCTGATAAATATAATAACATCTTAAACCTATATTTTGAGCTCTTATAGATAAATCAACATCTTCTCCATACATATTAAAATTTTCATCAAAGCCTTTTAATTGGTGAAAATGATTTTTTGAAATTAATAAACAACAGCCAGTAATATAATCAGTCATACAATCTTTATCATAATCAGGACTATCAATCTTTCTAATACCATGATGAGAAACAAAAAAATTAAAAAGACCAAATTTTCCTCCGGCATACCATATTCTATTTTTATTTTTTGCATATAAGATTTTAGCACCCATCATACAATTATCCCCATATTCTTTAGTCGCTTTAGAAAATGATTCTAATAAATTTTGATCAGATACTGTATCATTGTTTAATAAAAGATAATAATCTGAATCATCATTTTTAAGATTAAAAATTGCTTTATTATAACCTTTAGCATATTTATAATTTTTAGGATGTGAAATAATATTAATATTTTTATTTTTAACTTTTAATAATGAGTCATCATTAGAATTGTTATCAATAACTGTGATTTTAAAATTCGAATAATTATTTTTTTTTATTGATTCAATTGATGCATTTAAATATTTTGAACCATTCCAATTAAGTATCAGCACATGTATTTTAGGATTCATTTAAAAGCTCCAAAATACCGGANANATAATAGNCCCAAGAAAACTTATTTTTATTTGAATTTATATATTGAGGCATTGTAATTCTATCATTTGAATTAAAAAAATGATTTATTTTATNACTTAAAGANCTAATACTATTATCATTTATGATATANCCNGATTTTTTATGATCNANATATTCTGAAANACCNCCNACATTATTAACTATAGNAGGCAAATTNTACTGCCAAGATTGTGATANAATTCCACTTTGAGAAGCAGAATGGTAAGGCANAACCAANAAATCACTCATAATCATTAATTTTTCAANTTCNTCATGAGAAAGAAATTTATTAATCCAGATNACTTGATTTTGAATACCATATTTATTAACAAGAGATTTATATTTATTTAAACTCTCATATGCTTCACCAGCAATTATTAATTTACTATTGCTATTNTTTNTAAGATAATCTTTAACTCCATGCAATAAATTATCTAANCCCTTATATGGTCTAATTAAACCTGAAAATAATATTAAATTTTCATCAACTTTATAACCCATTTCAGACCTAATATTAGCTTTATTAAATTTAGATTCATAATCTATATCAATCGGTAAAAATCTAACTATACTTTGATATTTNTCTTTAAAGTGTTTTAATTCATTTTGCACAAATGATGACATAAATATAAATTTCTTAAATGGCTTAGTATAATTTTTGATTAATTTTTTATCAATTATACTATCTTCATGAGGTTTTATATTATGACAAATTGAAATTAACTTATTATCTCCTATTTTAGATTTTAATTGTTTTGCAATTGATCCTAAAGAAATTCCTACAAATGGGTTCCAATATGAAAAAATAACTAAATCAGGATTAAATCTTAAAATAGAATTAACAGTTTTTTTCCAACTTAATGGATTAATAGTACTAATTGAATAATGCGAATTTTCAAATTTTTTATTATTAGAAATTTTTTGTGATTTTCCTGGAAATAATATTTTAGGGTATTGATAATAAAAGCTAAATATTTGTACTGAATGATTTTTATTTAAATGATTATACAAACCTTTATTATGGTCTGAAATTCCACCTCTATAAGGAGGAGAAGTGCTAATCAAAGCAATATTCATTTTTTGTGGATTATTTCTTTTATTTTTTTGCTTTTTTTACGACCATTATTGACAATTAATTCACCAATTAAACCAATTGATAGAGATTGAATACCTACAACTATTAATAATATCCCTAAGAAAAATAAAGGCCTACTTCCAATGTATGTACCTTGAAACCAAAGTATAGATAAATATAAATTAATCAACAAACCTAAGAAACTTAATAAAAATCCTATAGAGCCAAAAAAGTACATTGGTTTATTAAAATATTTTTTTAAAAAATAAATTGTCAAAAAATCAAAAATTCCATGGAAAAATCTTGATTTCCCATATTTAGTTTGACCATATTTTCTTGAACGATGATTAACTATAGACTCTGTGACTCTGTATCCATTATTAAATAACAATAAAGGAATGTAACGGTGTAATCCACCATAAATATTCAATGATTGAATTGCATCTTTTCTATATACTTTAATACCACAGTTTAAATCATGTAGTTTTAAACCAGAAAAAAAATTTATAAATTTATTAAAAAAGAAGGATGGGATAGTTTTTGAATATGGGTCTTTCCTATTTTTTTTCCAACCAGAAACACAGTCCCAACCATCATCTAGAGTGTCAACCAATTTAATAATTTCATTTGGATCATCTTGTAAATCTCCATCTAAAGTTGCTACATATTCATATTGTGCTAATTTAAAACCTTCATTAAGAGCATCTGATTTTCCATAATTTCTATTTAATTTTATTGCAATTATANTAGCATCATTTGATGCTAATTGATTAATAATCTCATAGCTTTTATCATTACTACCATCATCAATGAAAATAATTTCATATTGATTAAAAGCATCTAAGACAATTGTTTTAATCTCTTCATATAAAGAGTTAATTGATAACTCTTCATTATAAATTGGTACTATAATTGATATATTTTTTTGCATAATGAACCGATTTATCTATTCAAACTAAATTAAAAGTAATTAGATAATAGTATATAAGCAATTTTTTAATTAAACTGTGGGTTGATAACCAATTTNCTGTTATTTTGAAAATAATTCCTTAGCAAATTGATCTGGTGTNTTACCANTAGGAACAGTATACATTCTTTCTTTAAACTTTATATTGCCTGTCTTTTGAGGGTCATGTGCATGCACAACTTTAATCTTAANTAAGTCCTGTGCTCCACCCTTTTTTAATTTATCTTCAAATGTTTGTTTCTTAGCCATAAAATCCTCTGTTTGAGCGCTAAATCTACGAAAATCCTTTAATAAAACTAAAGAAAAAATTTATTTATTATGTTTTTTTTGACCTTTTACTTGTTTTATTAAAAAATTATNATTTTTTAAAGTATCTNCCTCTATACCAGCTAAAGACTNTTTATTAAAATCTTNCTCTNNNGAAGNAANTTCTTGCTTAACATTATAATCATTTAACATAACAAAAAATAAANCTAATGCAGCAACCGTAAANGAAAGAGATGTTTTGAANTTAGGANTAAACCAATAATTAAATATTGATTTAGTNCTAATNCNATCTTCTAAATTANGNAAAAAATCTTTTGATGTCGTTAATNTAGGAGTNTTATTGACTGTATTAANAATTNTTTTTATATCTTTTACTTTNACTGAAAAATCTGGATTATTNTCCATATGATTCTCAAATATTTTTTTATCNTCANATGAAAGATCGTNATCTAAATAAGATGANATNATCATATCAAAATCTTTNTTCATAAANCTATACTACCTTCTTTTCTTTTAAACATTCATATAATTTTAATCGAGCTCTATTTATTCTAGACTTAACAGTTCCTAATGGAAGCTCAACTATTATACTTATCTCATCNTAAGAAAGTTCCTGAATATCTCTTAATATAATAATTGTTTTAAAATCTAACGGTAAATTAGATAAACATTCTTTCAAATCTGACCTTAAACTATGATTTAGAATTTCTTTATCTGATTCATTAGAACTATCAGGTACTATAAGCTCTGTTTCACTAAATACTAATTCACTATTGGAATATGTTTTTCTTCTCTTTTTCTTTCTTAATTCAGTCTTAGCAAAATTACCTGCTATAGTATAAATCCAAGTTGAAAATTTAGCAATTTTTTTATACGAATTTTTATGAGTATATAATTTTAAAAATGTATCTTGCAGTAAGTCTTCTGCTAAATCCATATCATATACAAATTGATAAATATAATTTAATAATCTATCTTTATACCTATAGACTAATTGATTATAGGCTTTAATATCACCATTTTGAAATTCTTCAATTAATATTTCATCTTCTTTATCTATCATAGTATCCTGTACAAATATTACTAATTAAACATAAAATACGATTAGATATATTTATACTCTGATTTTTAGAAAGAAAATCTATTGTATTTATTTCTGAAATAATACTTTCAATCTCAGTTTGTGAATATTTTTTTGAATACATCCCTATTCTTGATTGAATAATCTTATTAATAGTAAAATTATAATTTAAACTTGAATCATTATTATAATAAGAATGCATATATATAGAATAATATAAATTAAATAAATAAATGAGAATCAAGTTTAAAGAATTACCATTTGTTGTAATAGATTCGTAAATATTTAATGATTTACTAATCTGTTTTTTTGCTATTGAGTCTTGAAAATTCCATAAATTATATGTTCTATTTGAACTTGTTTTACTATATGATTGTGACAAAAAATCAATCCTAATATAATTCATCACATTTGCAATATTACTACCATATGAATCAATATAATTTTTTATTTCTATCATATCAATATCAATTTTTTCTAATTTAGAAAAATATTTAATCCATTCAGCCATTTGATTTTCAAATGGAGTCCTAACATCAATAGCAGTTGTGTTTTTAATAATTGAATCAACAAATTTATTTCTAGAATCATAATTATTCTTTACTAAAATTATATGATGATTAATATCAGATTTAGTTAAGTGTTCAATTAATTCTTTTTTTGCTTTAGGTGTAAAACGATTAATATTTTTGATAATAATAATTTTATTTGAACCAAATAAAGATATATTAGATAATTCATTGAATATAGTTTCTGGTTGGTCATAACCAATATAATATAAATATGATTCAAAATTTGAATTAATACTTTGAAATTGTTTAATAAAAAAATCTTGCATAAAAATATCATTTCCATACAAAAAATATGAATTTGAAAAATCTTTTTGACGTATTTTTTTAATTGCTTGTCCTAAGGAAATTAATTTTTTCATTTTTTTATAGTATGTTGATGATAAATAAAATTATAGAAACACTAAAACAATAAATTGAAAACATCCAATATTTTTTATTTTTCAAAAGTATATTAGATAAATAAATGGCCATCCATCCAAAAATAAATGACACTAAAACTCCAACTAATGAAATTATGTTCAATGAAAAATCACCATCAATTATAGCAGCACCAACTATTAGAGGAATAGCCATAATAAATGAAAATCTTATAGCATCATCTTTGTTAACTCCTAGAATTAGTAGAGTAGAAATTGTAATTCCAGATCTAGATACACCTGGAAATAATGCTAATATTTGAAATAGCCCCATAATGACTATAATATATATACTTAATTTTTTTGTTCCATTAAAAAATTTTGTTGTTAGTAGTGCAACTGCGCTGATTAAATAAGTATAAGGCAAATAATCTAAATCATTAAAATTTAATTCAATAAAATCTTTAAACATTAAACCAAAGATACTTACAGGTAAACATGCTATTACAATTAACTTAATATTATTAAAATTTTCTTTGCTAGGTTCTAATAATTTCAATATATCTTTATAATAATAAATTATAATTGAAAAAACTGTACCTAAATGAAGCATGATTTCAAAACTGAGATCTTTTACATCATAATTAAATATATCTTTTATAATTACTAAATGCCCTGAACTACTTATAGGCAAGAACTCTGTTAGTCCTTGTATCATTGCAGCAATTAATACATAAAAAAAATGATTTTCCATCAACCAATTATTCCTATCATACGTTTAGATTTTTTTCCATCTCTTCTAAAACTTTCACAATCTAATGATTCATAAGTACATATATCTGATGTGTGAATATTGTAATTTAAAACTCCTAGGTCTTTAGCATCATATATTATCTCTTTTTCTAAACTTAATAACCATTTATTTTTTATACTATCTTTATTAATAAAAGAAAAATATTGAGCTACATCCCAATTAATTTCATAACAACACTTTCTAATATGTGGACCAATCACTACTATAATATCCTTTGGATCTGAACCAGCAATACTAAACAATAATTCAATTGCATTTTTAATAATATGATCTTTTGTTCCTTTCCAGCCAGAATGAATTAAAGCATAATAACAAGTGTTAGGATCATAAATATATATAGGCACACAATCAGCAACCTTAATAGTTAAAATAACATTATACTGTTTAGAGGTTATTAAACCATCAACATTATCATATAAACCTGGTTTAGTAACAAATTTAACATTAGAGGTATGTTTTTGAATAGGAANAGCTAATTTTTNAGNTTTTATTTTATAANATTCTTTATTAATTGANGCCTGTATTTTGTTATCAAAAAAATGAGAAAAATTNAATCTATCTATTCCCATTCAATAGTACCTGGAGGCTTTGAAGTNATATCATAAACAACTCTATTGACACCTTTTACCTGATTAACTATTGCATTTGAACATTTTTTTAAAATTTCAGGTTTAAATTCATACCAATTAGCTGTCATACCATCAGTACTAGTTACAGCTCTTAAAGCAATTAAATTATCATAAGTTCTTGTATCTCCCATAACACCAACTGTTTTGATTGGTATTAAAACACAAAATGCTTGCCATATATTTTGATATTCATTTGTTTCTTTTAATATTTGCATAAAAATATAATCAGCTTCTTGTAATATCTTAATTCTATTAGGAGTTATTTCACCAATAATTCTAACGGCTAACCCAGGACCTGGAAAAGGGTGTCTATCAACAACTAAACTTGATAAACCTANTTTTCTACCTACTTCTCTAACTTCATCTTTAAACAAATTCCTTAAAGGTTCGATTAAATCTAATTTCATATCTTTAGGTAANCCACCGACATTGTGATGTGATTTAATAGTTACTGCTGGTCCCTGCTTAGAGCCTCCTGATTCAATAACATCTGGATACAATGTGCCTTGTGCTAAAAATTCAACATTATTATAAGTGCTGATTTCAGATTCAAATGAACGAATAAACTGTTTTCCTATGATTTTTCTTTTTTCTTCAGGATCAGTAATTTTTGACAANTTATTCAGAAATATTTCTGATTGATCTAATANATTTATATTAATTCCTAAATCTGCTTGTAAGTTAACTAAAACATCNTCAACTTCATTTTTTCTTAACAGNCCATGATTAATAAAAATTGCTTTACTTTGATTACCAACAGCTTTATGTAATAATGTAGCCACAACTGATGAATCTACACCACCAGATAATCCACATATTACCTGTTTTTTNCCAACAGTCTTTCTAATATCCTCAATCGTATCTTTNATAAAATTATCNGCTGTCCAATTTTTNTTTAAATCACAAATATCAAATAAAAAGTTTGATAATATATTTTGACCATATTCAGTATGAGTAACTTCAGGATGAAACTGAACAGCATAAATAGGTTTTTCTTTATGTGAAATAGCAGAAATAATATTATTGTCTGATATAGCCAAGGATTCCCAAACATCAGAAAGTTCCTGAATTTTATCAGCATGGCTCATCCAAACATTAATTTTTTCTGGAACATTATTAAATAAAATATTATTGCCATGATGGTTGATTGGTGCATTTCCATATTCACCTATATTGCCTTTTTCAATTTTTCCACCTGTATTATTCAATAATAATTGNAANCCATAACACACNCCTAATACAGGTAAATCTAAATCTAAAATTTTTAAATTTAATTTTGNCGAATTGGTATCATATACACTAGATGGACCTCCTGATAATATAATTGCTTTAATATTATGTTTTAATAATACATCTATTGAAATATCATGTTTAAATATTTTAGAATAGATATTTAATTCTCTAACTCGCCTAGCTATTAACTGAGTATATTGAGAACCAAAATCTAATACAGCGATTGTTTCTATGTGTTTATCACTCATAAAAAAATTTAATTAGTTTTGAAATTTTATTTTTTAATTCATTTCTAGGAATAATATGATCAACAAATCCTTTTTTTAATAAAAATTCAGCTCTTTGAAATCCCTTTGGTAAATCTTCACCAATTGTTTGCTTAATAACTCTTTGTCCTGCAAAACCTATTAATGCATTAGGCTCAGCAATGATAATATCACCTTGCATTGAAAAACTAGCACTAGCTCCACCCATCGTAGGATTAGTTAATAATGAAATAAATAAACCACCATTTTTAGAAAAATGTGCCATTTTAGTACTCATCTTAGCTAATTGCATTAAACTAATTGCACCTTCTTGCATTCTAGCNCCACCTGAAGCTGAAATAATTAATAAAGGTATTTTATTTTTATCTGCATGAGATATGGATTGACTAATAACCTCNCCCATGACAGAACCTATACTACCACCTATAAATCCAAAATTAAGAACAACTAGGACAAGACTGANACCATCTATTTTTCCCTCTAAAGAAACTACTGCATCATTAATACCTGTGTTATCCTCAGCATTTTTAAGCTGTATTTTATATTCTTTAACTCCCGAAAATTTTAATGGGTCTGTTGAAAATATGTTTTGACCAATATATGTTCTATCATCTGAATCTAATAAAAGATCAATATAATCTTGAAATGAATATTTAAAATGATGGTTACAATCAGGNCAAAGATAACAGGTGTTCTTTAATAAATTACTATATACTACTTCTCCACAATCTGGACATTTAATCCACATTCCTTCTTTAGTGTCTTTTCTTGTTNTAGTTNTTATATTTTGACTTTTTCTTCTAAACCATTCTGGCATTTGACAATCCTTATATAAAAACTAAGAAATCTTTTCTTTGAATTCTATTGGTTTTATGTAATTAGGTTTTATGGATTTAATATCATGACAAATATAACTATCATAATTTTTATATGCTACATTTGCTATATTGATAGCAGAAGGACTAATGTTAGTTATGTTTTTTTCTAATTTATTATCACTATAACCATATATAGTTGAATTTTCTTTTATAAAATCAATAGTATTAAATACAATGTCATTGAATTTAATACCCTCTCTATATTCTTGAATAAAAAAACAATTTTTATAAGCTGGCAATATAACAAAATAGTTTAAATCCTTAATCAAGTCATTAATAGAATCAATTGTATTAATTGGAATAATTGGCTTATTTAAAGNAAATGCCATACCTTTAGCAAAACTTAAACCAATTCTTAATCCAGTATANGANCCTGGTCCTATTGATAATGCAATTGCATCTAAATCATTNACATCTATAACNGATTTTTGAAAAATTTCATCAACAAATTGACCTAATAATGAAGAATGATTTCGATTTGAATCTTCTTTAATAATAATTAATTCTGAATTCTTAAATAATGAAACACTACAGATGTTTGTAGTTGTTTCAATTGATAAAATACATTTATTCATTACACTTAATTAATCTTTCATTTATACTTACTATTTCAAAAAATAGTTTATTAATATCGTTAGGTAAAATATCCTTTATCTTTTCAGGCCATTCTATGAATAAAATATTGTCTGNTGAAAAATAATCCATCAAACCTATATTAAGCCACCTATTAACATCTGGTTCTCTATANCAATCAATATGAATAATTTTATAATCTGCATTATATTCATTAATTAAGGTATAAGTTGGAGATGTTACTTCATGCTGATAATTTAATCCTTTCAAAACACCCTTTACAAATGTTGTTTTTCCAGAACCTAAATTGCCATTTAATGAAATTATATCTCCTGGATATATTTTTCTTGAAAAATTATAACCTAATTTTTCTGTTTCAATATTATTTTTTGTGATTGATTTAAAAGGTTCTATTAGCATAATCTATTTTGATTTAAAATTATATACACCATCCCAACCTTTATCAGGCGGATTTATTTTAAATTCATTACAAATATCTATATATGTTAAACTAGGATTGGTTTTTCTATATATACTTGACATATCTTCTAATATTGAACATTCCTTAAATGATTCAATTGCGTCATCCCATTTTTGATTTAAATATAAGTTTCTAGCTGCTTCAAATTTAGTTAATAGTTTATTTAAAGATTCAGTTTTATCTTCAACTTTACATAATAGTTCATAGACATTAATAGATTCCTTTTTACCTTGCACACGTATAGCCCCTAGTTTTCTATATATAAAATTATCTTTAGTTGCATTTACAACAGTTTCTGATACCTGAGCATCAATGCCCCAGTGTTTTGCCCCTGATTCTAATCTTGCTGCTAAATTAACAGCATCACCCATACATGTATAATTCATTTGTAAAGATGAACCCATATTCCCAGTAACTAAATTACCTGTATTAATACCAACACGATGATTCATATTTTTAATCAAATCAGACCATTTATTATCTTGAGACCATTTTTCTCTTAATTGGGTAAGCTTCTCATTCATTTGGATAATAGATAATATGGCTTTATGTTCATGATTTTCAACTTTAATAGGGGCCCCATAAAAAGCTACTATTGCATCACCAATATATTTATCAATTGTTCCGCCATTATTTAAAATAATTTGCGTCATCTCTGTTAAGTATTCATTTAACAACTCTACTAATTCTGGTGCAGATAATTCTTCAGAAATAGATGAAAAACTAGCAACATCTGAAAATATCACTGTATGATAGCCTTCTTCTCCACCTAATTTTGGTATTGTTTTATTTTGATACATTTGATCAACTAGTTCAGAAGAAATATAATTTCCAAAAGTAGTCTTTAAAAACTTCTTATCTTGATTTTCAGTATACAATTTATAACATAAATTAAAGCCATAACTAAGAATAGCTGAAGATATAGGATATACTACAGGTAAAACTATTGACTCTGATATACCGGGTACATTAATTGTTAAATTNACAAAATATTTAAAAAGCCATAAAAAATCATTTAAAAAAGCTCCAATTGAAATATTAAACCATATTAAAATAATGGAAAAAGTAATTAATAAAGAATTAATTGGATTAAAATACTTCATAATAAAAAATACTAAAAATGAAATACATAACATTATCAANATACTAATTATTATATCATTAATATTGCTATCTAACCCTAAAAATGAAATTGGAATATTAATATTATTAGAATCTAATAATTGTTGAATTACATTAGCATGTATTTCAACACCAAACATTTCTCCATTATCATTAAATGGGGTATTAAAAATATCATGATGCTCCTGTAATGCCGAACCAATAATAGCTATTTTACCCGAAAAAGGATTAACACCTGTCCATCCATCCATTGTAAAAAGTTCCATAAACCCATCAATTTCATCATGATTTTTTAATATAGGNTCGCAATCTCCTTCTTCAGGATAACANGATCCATCNTCTAAAATTTCATGAACTGGAACTGTATTAAAAGTTTTTAATCTACCATAAGAACTAGGACCAAAATAATTTATTAAAAATGTATTTTTATTTTGATAAAACGGAATAAATAAATCACCAATATATAATCCATCTTTTTGTAANACGGGATTTTTCTTAGTAAAAGANATAACACTTTGAAGTGCCAATGAATAATACGATTGTTGATAAGAATCATTTACNCTATTATCATAAGCAATATATTGNCTTATAAAACCATCTCTNTCACTAACAGTTCCAACTAAACCTAATTTAGCATCACGATTTTTGATAATATCATNACTAGGCTTTATTAAAGTAAAACTTTGACCTGCTATACCTGTTTCAATAAGATTATTAGCAGCTAAAATGACTTCAACACCCTTCTTTTTTGCATTTTGAATTGATTGNAAAAAAATTGAATCAGATGCTGTTTTATTGTCAAACATAATATCAAAAGCAATAACAGATATATTAGCATCGACTAAATTATCAACAACTTTTGCCCAAATCAATCCTCTATCATATGGATAAAATCTACCAATATTGGTATAAGAAGCCTGATCAAGACCAATAATTACTATATCATTATCTTCAGAATATTTTTTTTTGATTGCTTTATTTNCTAATCCANCATATCGATCTTTTAATTGATTAGATTGANTATAAAGTTTATCACCACTTAATGGGCCTCTTAGTTGAAATCTAAAATCATAAAAATTTTGCTCTAAGGTATCATATAAACCAAACCCATAAAAAATTGTATTAACCAATACTGATAAAACTGTAAATAAATAAGCTAAATTTTGTTTTCGCATATTAAAAGTTATATGATGTTTTTATAAAGAAAAAAGCACTATTATATATTTGATTATCTTCCATTTTTCTATATCTATATTGATAATTTAAATCAAAAAATAAATTTTTTATAATCTCAATTTTTATACTTAAAGTAGGATTTAATTGATAATATTTTGAATAGCCAGTAGCCCAACCGAANGATGACCCNAATTGAATAGTATTAAATATCTTAGATCTATAATAATATCCCTTTAAATCTACTTGTCTGAGAATTTGNTTTTGATAATAAATACTATTCCCATAGTCATAATAGTTATAATTAAAACTCAGATTAGATGAGAATATTTTTGACCATTTAGATTTAATATTAAATACTAATGTTTGATTTAATGATCTTGGAGAAAAATATGTTGAATCATAAGCTATATTNACTTTATATAATAAATCTTTCTTNTTTGATTGAGATATATTAAATAAAAAATTATGAGACCCATAATATTTATAGTCATATGAAATACTAAAATTGGTTTGAAAANCAGAAGTACTTTCTCNTCGATTAGTTGTATCAGCAACTTCTATATANCCAAATTGATCNGCCCCATCTTCTCCTATNCCTATATATTCTTGATAAGAAAATACATCTAATGAATCAACNCCATTNTCTCTATTAGTTAATTTNANTGATAAACTATATGTTGGTAAACTATAGCCCGGATAATAATTAAAAGCAAAATCATATTTATCAGTTTTAGATAAAGCTTTTTTATCAATNTCAATNCCATCTTCAATTCTTTTAAAACCACAATTAATAAATAACCTGTTATCCAAAATTCTAAATTTATCATTTATATATTGCTCACGTATGTCAGTTTGTAGATAAGGATTAGCTAAAGAATAATATTCTGGGCCAATCTGTTTAATCCCTATGTTAAGATTATGTGCAAAATATTTAAATGAAATATCTGCATTATATGCTAATGAAGGCATAGTAATAATCTTTTCAAATAAAGTAGCATCTGAAAGCAAATCTATTGGTAATAAAGGAGTCTGATTAATACTAAATTGAAAGATATCTTCAAAATCTGAAAAATTAATATCAGATGGTAACTCTATATTTTCCATAATCATTCCATCTTCATTGTCATCAAACATAATATCAAGATCATCTATTGATAGT
This sequence comes from Fidelibacterota bacterium, assembly GCA_002710085.1. The sequence goes on along the minus strand of PAOX01000023.1, from coordinate 4,268 downwards.
GTAGGCTGCCAAATATCTTGATTTAATAAACTAATGCTGGAACCAAAATTGAAAATAATATTTTTTTCATCTAAAGATAATTTAAAATTTGAACTTAATACAAGATTATCTTGAGGTTTAATACCTGCCCAATTTTCTGATAATAAATTATAACTATAATGATNATACCAAGAGTTCCAATTATTTATTAAATCGTTATACTTAATCGAATAAGTTGTATCACACCCATTTTCTATATTAATTGTAAAAGCATCATAATTATTTGGATTAATTAAAGAATCAATTAGATTTTCAGGAATTTCAACAATGTACTCTGGCATACTATTTGAAATTTGTGATAATGTATTCAAATTATCTTTAGCTTTAACAAAACCAAAATTAAAAAATGCTTTATCAGGATTTCCTATACCTATATCAAATCCATAAATATTTCGTTTAAATGAATAATTATCTCTACTAAAATCAATAATATAATTACTATCATCAGTAACCCACTCATTTAAACCATCTCCACATCCATCTATACAGCATAATTCTTCTGTTGTAATATCTGTTTGGTTTCCATCTGAATCAACACAAACCATCTGAGAATTAATATCAGATATAATAATACCATTATTATTAGGATCTCCAGTAACTGCTCTAGATAGCTCTCCTTGTATAATTTTAGTATCAAAAAATTTAGAATCAATCTTAAGATTTAATCCTCTTACTCGATATCCATTTAATACATATTGATTAATAGTAGGATATGAATCACCTAATTGTAAATGTACATATGGAGCTTTAACAGATACTAAATATCGATTTTTATCTTGTTCAAATTCATTACTTTCAGATGATATCTTAAACTTATTTCTAATCTTTAAAAAATCAAAATTGACTCTATAATCAATATTCATATTATTGGTTGCTAAATTTTCATATGCAGTATTATTAATTGAATAACTATTGCTAATTTTACCAGTGTGACTAAATAAGGTAGATAATCCTTGAAGTCTATCTTTTGAAATCACAGTAAAACCCCATTTAAAAACTGGTAATTCTCTATTGTATTTATCAAAAAATACCACATCAACATTATAACGACCATCTAAAATAAAATCCGGCTTATATATAAAATAATTATCATAAAATGTTACTTTATCCGTTATATCCCTATTATTCAAAAATACTTTAGTTTTTGTATTGTCAATATTTTTTAACTTGAAATATGATAGAGAAATCAATAAATCTTCCTTATAAACTCTAGAGTTAGGAGCTGGACTAAGTATTTGGGCAGATTGACTAGTTAATCTGCTTTTAATTCGCTTATTTGTTTGTGAACTATTAATCTTAACTGCTATTGGATTTTCTATTGGATTATTATATGGAAAAGAATAAATACTATTATTAGTTAATTCAAGAATAACATAATAATTAATACCATTTGTAGTTACATACTCTTTTGGTATAGANGTATAAAAGAAATTATCTTTAGAATGAAACATATCTGTTTGTAGATACTTAATTTGATNATTTGATTTATAATATAAAATTACATTTTTTATATCTTTCAAATCTTGATTAATTAAAACTTCAATTTTAATAGCTTCATTTTCAAGAGCATTTTCTATATTTGCATGCTGTATCATTGTGGGATAAAGAAATGAAAAGAGAATTAAATAAAAAAANNTTTTTGACATAAATAAAATATATTTATTTATATTTGATAAGAATTTCTTTTGTATTGCCTAGAGAATCTTCTAATTGGATTCTAATGATATTTTCAGAATCAGATAAATTAGAGTTNCCAGTATCNGAGTCTTGATTAATAGAACCATCATCAAAACCAGTATCAATATCTGAATCNTCATAATTACCATTTTCCTGTTCTAAATTTTCAATTTGCTCTAATTCTTGAGTAGACATATTTTGTGACAAAATATTTCCATTAGAAGTGGATAATACTTGAGTATCTTCAGTTAGCATAACTATTCTTCCAGATTCAATATTTTTAATTTCAACTTCNCCCTCTACACCAAAAAATTTATCTCCTTCAGGGCCATTACAAACCAACCAAAACTCTGTNCCCTTTACTGTAGCAACAGATGTNGGTGTTACAATAGTAAAATACTCATCAGCTTGATTGTCTATATTAAAATTTAAAACACCATTATTGATTTCTACATTTTTAACAATACTTCTTGATTTTATTCTTCCCTCAATACGAATATCAGAATTTTTTAAAATTTTAATTGAGCTTGCATCATCTAAATATCTATATATTGAAAAACCATTATCTCCTGTTCTAATTCTGTCATTACCATAGAGACCTAATCCTTTGTAGATATTAGTAGTAAATTTTTTGTCAGAAAATTTTTGATATTCAACTTTTCCTTTAGTCTTTGTAACTAAACCTAATGTTTCATTACAAAAAGCAATATTACATAAAATACTTATAATAATAATTGTAATATTTTTCATTCTACTTCAACTTCTAGGAGTTGTATTTCTCCTGAATTTAGTTTTTCAATAATATCATACAAATTTGAAATAGGCACAACTTGATTATTTAATATAATTGTATTGTTTTGTACTTTAAAATTTTTCAATTCTCCATCATTGTTAAACAATTCTTCATATTGATAACCTAATAATGATTGTAATATATCTTTATATGGATCATCATTTAATGAATCATCAAGGATATCTTCAAAAGATGAAACTTTAAAAACAAAAATTTCACTTTTATTCTCTTGACTACCTAAAGTTGTCTCATATGATCTTTGAATTTGCCATACATATAGATTATTAGAAATTAGGTCAAAAGCATCTTGACTTGGGTAAGCAAAACTACCATTAGTTTGTACAGGATAAAAATCTAAACTCTGATTTGATGGTAATACAGAAACATCTTCAATTGCATCTGATAATGAAGAATGTAGAGAAGGATCATACTCACAAACTCTAATACCATAATTGCATTGAGTACAATAATCACTACTCCAAGTGAATAAAGGCATTGTATTAAATGTTGCCGTTGAACTCGTGTCCTGCATAGCCCCCNCAGGAGATAATAAATCTAAAAAAACAGGCTCATATGCTTCTATTGTTTTAGTGATTGAATCGTATATGACAGAATCATCATCTGAACATTTTAAAGTTACATTTAAATTGTATGTCCCATTAGGTATTTTCCCTGATGATAAAATAACACTTTGTATCGCTTCTAACTCACTGAGTGATGCTAAATTTGATTCTTCAGATTTAAAATCAGCCCCTGGNATTGATTGAGTATCAAAATTAATATCTACATTGCTAAAGACTAATTCTGGTATTNCTATATTTGAAATATCAATTATTCCTGACATTAATTCAAAATTAGATANNCCTAAATCTGGCGAATTAATAATTAATGAATAATAAGCNTTTAAATTGTCTATTTGATTATCTTCTTGAATAATTCTATATCTAAAATATTCTACTGAGGTGTCACCTGTATTAATATCAATACTATTAATATAAAANCCAATTAATTGATCTGCAAAATAATCTTCTTCAATCTTAAAATTACCACACTGTGTATAGCTAAATTCAAAAAAAGAAAATAAACATATAAAAATAATAGTATTAAATATTTTTTTATTCATATTGTGCCTCTGAGGAAATTATATATATATAATAAATGAAACAAGAATAATTATATAAAAAAAGGGGTCTAAAAGACCCNTTTTTTTGAATGTTACTGGTGACGTCCTACTCTCCCACACAGTCTCCCGTGAAGTACCATCGGCGTAACAAGGCTTAACTTCCGAGTTCGGAATGGAATCGGGTGTGGCCCTTGCACTATGATCACCAGAAATTTTACAATAATTAATTTTTGTAGTTTAATAAAAATAGGATATTAATTNTAAATTAATATTAATCAAGTTTATAGACTAATTAGTACCACTCGACTTAATATATTACTATACTTACATCTATGGCCTATCAACCCGGTAGTCTACCGGAAGTCTATTGTCCGAAGACAGGAAATCTTATCTTAGGATAGGTTTCGCGCTTATATGCTTTCAGCGCTTATCCTTAGTAAACGTAGCTACCCTGCGATGCTACTGATGTAACAACAGGTACACTAGAGGTTTACCCGCTTCGGTCCTCTCGTACTAGAAGCAGATTCCTTCAAATTTCNTNCGATCATAGAGGATAGGGACCGAACTGTCTCACGACGTTCTAAACCCAGCTCGCGTGCCGCTTTAATGGGCGAACAGCCCAACCCTTGGGACCTT
>PAOX01000022.1 GCA_002710085.1 Fidelibacterota bacterium | reverse complement strand
ATGTGAGTCTTATTATTGGTTAGGATATATCTCCTTAATAGAAGAGTTTGATTTAGAGCTTGCAAAAGAATATTTTGATTTAGTCTTAGAAACTATGAGAACATCAGATTTTTCAAAAAAAACAAAACAGTATTTAAATGANATTAAATCCTATGATAAAATTTTAAATGAATATCAATCAAATGATGNAACTGTAGATAAAAATGANAAGANTGANAAGTTGTTATCNAATTCAAATAGTTTTATTAANAGAAAAATTGAAAAGGATTCTCTACTTTTNATTATTGCTGAGAANTTATACTTTGACTTTAATCAATCTAANATGTCAATACAAAANCATAAAGAATTGATAAAAAATTATCCAAATTCTAATTATGTTTCAAGATCAGAAAGAATTATCNATCAGTTAGAGGGCGTAGTTGATAGTTTATTTGTTGACAATCTAGATACTTTAAAATTTTTGAGAGATTCAGCATGGAATATTTTTGATTATGACAAAAAACGTTCTGTTGATTTATTCCTTGAAATNGCTACAAAGTATAAAGATTATCAATCNTATTACAGCTTAGGGATGATATATGAAAATCATTTATATAAACCAGATTTAGGCTTGAAATATTATTTGGAAAGTTTTAATAATACTAATGATGAATCTTTTAAGAATGTTTTAAAGAACAAGCTACTTTTATTAGAGGAATCAATAAAAAATAAGGTTGACACACTCAATCAAAAAGATAATTATGTGGTNGGGTTTGATTTTTTAATTAATNAATCTAAATTAGATTCTGCACTCATATATTTTAATAATTCAAATAAGCTTAAACCTGCTCAAGATTTAGTACAAGTAATTGACGATTACACAAAAAATATTAATAGCTTAGATTTTTCTGATATAAAAGATTCTATTCTGAACTTAGAATGGAAGCATGAAAAACACACAAGATTAGAGCTTGATTCTATTTTTTTAGATTTAGCAAATATATCTTTTTGGTTTTTTAGAAATATAGATTTAAGTAAAAATTATTTAGATTTAATGTTAATCAACGATTCTTCAAAATACTATGATTCTTTTTCTAGATTAAATTACAGAATACAAAATACCAATTTTAAAGTGGATACTACTGATAAAAGCTTTAATATGTATTTATCAAAATCAAAAAATTATTTTGATTATTATAAAGTTATGATAGATTCAGAGCANAAGCGTAAAGATGACTTATCAAACTATAATATTTTATTAAATTACTTTTTAGAAAATCTACATAATAATGAATTAGATACTTTAGGTATGCAAGAGATAAATATGCAAGATATGCCAATTATTAATAATGGTATACCAAATATGCAAGGAAACAAGATGATTCCTGTTGATTTAGATATTAAAATTAATAATGAAAATCTTAAATTTGATAATGAGTAAAAAATCAAAAACAAAGTTACAGATAATATGGTCCATGAGAAAATGGCCTAAAGATTATATTGATTGGAGATTAACTACAGCTTATCCAAATGGTTGGAGATATGCNGTTAGACATCCTATAACTTTTGTGAAAGATNTATGGAAATTTTTAAATTGGTGTCAAATGATTGATAAGGAGATNAAATAGATATGCTTAGCTTTAAAATTAAAGATATTACTTTTAAATCTCCTNTAATTGCAGCTAGTGGTACTTTTGGTTACGGCGATGAAGTCCAAAAAATAGTAGATTTAGATAAAATTGGTTGTGTTATCACAAAATCCATNACTTTCGAAAAAAGAGAAGGAAATCCTCACCCAAGGATTCATGAATCAAATTCAGGAATGTTAAATTCCATAGGTCTTGCAAATGTTGGTGTTCATGAATTTTGTAATCAAAAAATATTAAAACTAAATGATATAAATACTCATTTCATTGTTAGTATAGCAGGTTCAACATTAGAGGATTATATAAAAGTATTAGATGTGATTGAAAGAAGTGGAGGNCAGCATATTGGTTATGAAATTAATGTTTCATGTCCTAATGTTAAGGCTGGGGGTATGGAATTTGGTATTAATAAAGATATGGTATATAAATTAACTTCTGAATTACGTAAAATAACTAACAAACTTCTTTTTATTAAATTAAGTCCTAACGTTACTGATATAGAAGATATTGCTCTTTCCGCTGAATCTGCAGGAGCTGATGCAATTAGTGCAGTTAATACATTTTTGGGTATGGCGATAGATTACAAAACCGGAGAATTTATATTAAATACAAAATTTGGTGGTTTATCTGGTCCCCCAATAAAGCCTTTGGCTCTTGCTAAGATTTATAAAATTTATAATCAAATTAAAATTCCAATTATAGGTATGGGAGGAATTTCGAGAGTTAGTGATATTATTGAATTTTTAAGAGTAGGCTCTACAATGATTCAGGTTGGAACTTTAAATTACAGAGANCCATCAATTATATGTAAATTTTANGATGAATTAAAAAGTTTTATGGTAGCAAATAAAATTAATGATATAAGTGATTTAATTGGAGACTGTAAGTGACAAAAAAAATTATTTATTGTATAATGTTGTTTTTACTAAGCTGTTCTCCTTCACCTAGATATACTTCTTCAAATATCTTTTATGGAGTTGCATCACATTATGGGCATAATGATGGATTTGATGGTCAATTAACAGCTAATGGTGAAATTTTTGATCAACATGGATTAAGTGCAGCTCATAAAGAATTACCCTTAAATTCTTGGGTTAAGGTCACTAATTTGGATCGTGTACTTAGACCTTCAGTTACATTAAAAATTAATGATAGAGGACCTTATGTTGGTAATAGAATTTTAGATTGTTCTTCTGGTGCTGCAAAAAAACTAGGTTTTTTTGAACAAGGAACAGCAAATGTAAAAATTGAAGTAATTAAATGGGGTGATAACAAATATTATAAAAGCCAATGAAAATAGATAGTAAAAATAGAAGTTTAGTAAACATAGTGGGTGCACCATTAATTATTTTTTCAATTATGTATAATCACTACTCATTTTATACATTAATTTTTTGTATAACCATTTTCTCATTTTATGAATACATCAATTTAATTAAAAGTAAGTCTCAATTAACTTTCTTAAAATTATTTTTAGGTTTTTTATGGATATCTTCAATTGGTCTTTTTATGCCACTTTATCAATCTTCTACTATCCCTAAAGAGTTTATTTTAATTATTTTTTGTTCAGTGTGGATAACTGATTCAGCGGCCTATGTCATGGGGAAGCAATTTGGAAGAAGAAAGATTTTACCTTCTGTAAGTGCAAATAAAACTTGGGTTGGTAGTATATCTGGTCTAGCTTTTTCTGTTTTATTTTTATTAGCTATATATTCCAATTTTAATAAGGCATATTGGCCAATTAATTTTCAATTGATTGACATTGTCTTTATTGGTTTTATAACGGGTTTATTTAGTCAATTTGGAGATTTTTCAGAATCTTATTTTAAAAGAAGTTTAGACGTTAAAGATTCTAGTAATTTATTGCTTGGTCATGGTGGTTTTTTAGATCGTTTTGATTCTATGTATGCTGTAAGTTTTGCGACCTATTTTTATTTNTTATTNACAGGTTATTATGGATAAAAAAGATATAAAAGTTATNTTAGCTACAGATTGTGGTTCAACTACNACAAAAGCCATTTTAATTGAATATATTGAAGGNGAATATAGATTAACTTATAGAGGTGAAGCNCCTACTACTGTTGAAGCTCCATTTGAAGATGTNACTAGAGGAGTTTTAAATGCNATTATTGAATTAGAAGAACTTTCTAAAAAGAGTATTTTAGATGGTGAAAAAATTNTTTCTCCTNCATTAGATAATAGAGGNGTTGATGTATATATATCAACAAGTTCTGCTGGTGGTGGATTACAAATGATGGTNAGTGGTGTTGTTAGAAATATGACAGGAGAAAGTGCGCAAAGAGCTGCATTAGGNGCAGGTGCAATTGTNATGGANATACTAGCATCAAATGATAAAAGATTATATCATGAAAAAGTTAAAAGAATTAGAGAATTAAGACCTGATATGGTTCTGTTATCTGGAGGANTAGATGGTGGAACAGTTTCTCATGTTGTTGAGCTTGCTGAAATAATAAAAACAGCTAATCCAAAACCTAGNCTTGGAATGAATTATAAATTACCTATTATTTATGCTGGNAATAATAAGGCNCAGGATANTATAAAAGATACTTTAGATGATNNTACAGACTTAATTATGGTNCCAAATATTAGGCCTACATTAGAAAAAGAAAATCTTAANCCGAGTAGAGATAAAATACATGATTTATTTATGGAGCATGTAATGGCNCAGGCACCTGGTTATAATAAATTGATGNANTGGACNNATCATCCTATCATGCCTACNCCTGGTGCAGTTGGTGAAATGATTAAAAANATATCAGANGTTGAAAATATATCTGTAGTAGGNGTAGATATTGGTGGNGCNACCACNGATGTTTTTTCNGTTTTTGATGGTGAATTNAATAGAACTGTAAGTGCNAATCTNGGNATGAGNTATTCTATATGTAATGTATTATCTGAAGCAGGTGTTTCAAATGTTTCAAGATGGGTTCCTTTTGAAATTGATTCTTCTAATTTAACTAATCGAATAGCTAATAAAATGATTAGACCTACAACTATTCCTCAAACTTTAGAAGATTTAAAAATAGAACAAGCCTTAGCAAGAGAAGCTTTAAGATTATCTTTCATTCAGCACAAAGAATTTGCTGTATCATTAAAAGGTATACAACAAGAAAGAACAATATCAGATACATTTGATCAAAAAATGACAGGAGAAACAATTGTTGATATGTTAAAATTAGATCTTATAGTTGGTTCAGGTGGAGTTTTATCTCATGCACCTAGAAGGTCACAAGCTATGCGTATGTTAATTGATTCTTTTTTACCTCAAGGGATAACACAAATTGCTGTAGATTCAATTTTTATGATGCCTCAACTTGGAGTTCTATCTACTTTTCATGAAAAAGCTGCAATAGAAGTTTTTCATAAAGATTGTTTGGTTAAATTAGGAACTTGCTTAGCTCCTATTGGGCAATATTCTAAAGGAAAAGATTTATTAACTTATTCATTTAATATTGATAATAAAATTCATGAAGGTACTTTAAAATTTGGGGAAATAATATTAATTAAAGCAAGTTTAGGGATGCATAGCTGTAAAATAATACCTGAAAGAAATGTAAATCTTGGATTTGGAAAAGGACAAATATTTGAAGGCGATATCAATGGTGGAGAGGTAGGTATTGTTTTAGATGGTAGAGGAAGAGAAATTAAATTTCTAAATGATGATTCTTCTAGAATTAATCAAATATTAGAATGGTCTAAAAATACACTAGAATATAATGAGAGCACATAATGTCTAAATCTTATACCCCAGGATTAAAAGTTTTAAAACACACAAAAGTAGTTAAGGATAGATTGTTACCTTTAAAAGGTGAAGTGCATGTTAATTTAGATGATTCTGTAGAGTCAAATACTATTGTAGCTTCAACTGAAATTCCAGGTAATGTTAACATGTTAAATATTGCAAATGAATTAAATGTAGATGCTAATCAAATTTTAGATTGTATGTTTGTAAATGAAGAAGATCATGTTTCGAAAGGTCAAGTGATAGCTCAAAATAAAGGGATTTTTGGTTTATTTAAAAGTGAGGTTAAATCTCCTATTGATGGTCAAATAATGAATATTTCAAAGATTACAGGTCAAGTTGTAATTGCAGAGAAACCCCTACCTGTCAATGTAGATGCTTATATACCTGGAACAGTTGCAAATATTTATAAAAAAGAGGGTATTTCAGTTAATTCTTTAGGTACTTTTATTCAAGGTATTATAGGAATTGGTGGTGAGAAAAAAGGGATTATTAAATTTTTAGTTAAAAGTCCATCAGATAAAATTAATATTTCAATGATTGATGATAGCTTAAAAAATAATATTATTATTTGCGGTTCTTACATTGATTATGATGTCTATGAAAAAGCAAAAAAAATTGGAGTTAAGGGTATTGTTTGTGGTGGTGTTGACTATAACACAGTTTCTAAAATTTTAGGTTATTCATTAGGGGTTGCTATTACTGGTACTGAAGATACTACAACATTAATATTAACTGAAGGATTTGGTGAAATTTATATGGCAGAAAGAACATTTAATCTTTTAAAAGATAATGAAAATAAAATGGCTTCAATTAATGGGGCAACTCAAATCAGAGCGGGAGTACTTAGGCCAGAAATTTTCATTGCATCTGATAACGAAAGTCATAGTCAGGATTTTTCTGAAGATGATCTTATTATTTCTGAAGGTTCTATTGTAAGGGTTATAAGAGAGCCTCATTTTGGAAGGTTAGGTAAAATTGTTAATCTTCCTTATGAATTGGTAGAAATGAAGTCAGAAACAAAAGTTAGGGTTGCAGAAATAGAATTTGATGATAATAGTAAAGAAATTATACCTAGAGCTAATTTAGAAGTTATTTTATCTAATTAAATGAAGTAAAATATGTTGATGAATATTGATGATAAAAATACTTTAGTTCACTTTGCGCAAAAAATAGTAAGCAAAGGTATGGCTGTGCCAGCAATTTTTTTATTAGAGAGCACTAAATATATTTCTTTTATAGCGGGACAAACTTTAATATTTTTGGGACCTATTCTAACAGTGTTTGTAAGTGATAAAAAATATTATAATTTCACGCAATTATTAGAGAAGAGAGAGAATATAGAATTTTTAATTACCCAAATTGAAGAAGCAAATTTAAGTTTAAAAAAATAGAATGAATAAAAATTTTAAATATTATTTATTGTTAGTGNTATCTATTCTNATATTAGTGCATTATTTNAATCCATTAAATATTTTTGTNTCTGGTAATGAATTGTCATTTATTTCAATAGTTATTGCTTGTATAACTATTGAATTTTTTATTCGAAAAGCTAAAAGTGGTGAAGAAATTTATATGAGNCCAATTNCAGCAATGCAAGCTATGGAAGAGGCTGTAGGAAGAGCAACTGAAATGGGTAATTCTGTTTTGTATGTNCCTGGAATATCTGGATTAGATGAAATTGATACTATATCTGGAGTTATAATANTAGGACATATTGCAGGAATGACAGCAGAATATGANGCTGATTTACATGTNCCATGTTGCGTNCCTATTGTTATGGAGGCTGCTAGAGAATCTTGTAAAGANTCTTATCTTAAAAAAGGTAGACCTGATTTATATAATGATTCAATGGTACANTATGTTACTGATGATCAATTTGCATATGCTGCAGGTGTTAATGGTATAATGTTAAGAGAAAAACCTGCTGCAGTTTTTTATCAAGGAAAATTTTATGCAGAGTCANTATTATTAGCTGAGACNGGAAGNTCAATTGGTGCNATTCAAATAGCNGGAACNGGTTCATCATCTCAAATTCCATTTTTTGTTACAGCATGTGATTATGTNTTAATTGGTGAAGAGTTTTATGCTGCTAGNGCATATTTNTCTGGTAGTNCAGANATGATNGGAAGTATTAAAGGGCAAGATTATGTTAAATTATTATGTATGTTATTTATTTTAACTGTTGTTGNNTTATCTNTATTTAATTATTTCAATTTTTTNACATTTGANATATCAAATATTTTTAAAACTAATATTTTAGAATAATGAATTTTATAAAAAGACAATTAGCNATCNTTGTGATGTCAGTTATGGGTTTTNTAGCNTTATCTGGCTACTTTATTAATTGGACTGCATTAAGAAATTTTACNGATAAGGATGCTACNAATTTTTATATGATTATTGCAGGGTTTGCNGCATTTTTAGGNTGTTTAAATTTATTGCAGCTTCATCTTCAAAGNATTGCTTATAAAAAAGAAAATTGGCAGTATAGTATTTTTACATTAATAGGATTTGTTATAATGATTATTTTTGGTTTTATTTATAATGGATCTGATGCAAGCTGGGGAGCTCATTTAAAAAATGAAGAATCAGCGTTTTACTGGATGTATAACTATATATATCTNCCACTTGGTTCAACGATGTTTGCTCTACTTGCATTTTTTGTTGCTTCTGCTTCTTATAGAGCTTTNAGAATTAGGAATTTTGAAGCAACTTTANTATTAATCTCAGGTGTATTATTNATGCTTGGAAGAGTGCCTATAGGGGCNTTTATTCCATGGTGGNTAGTTATNATNATNATNATATCTATTTTATTTGCAATTATTGCACCTAAGATAAGAGATAGAAAAATATTTTTTATCTCTTATATGAGTTCCAATTTGATTTTTATAATTTTGGGCTTCTTTTTTAATTGGCATAAANCAACGCCAGGATTATTATCAATTCCAGTAATTCAAGAATGGATTATGGCAGTTCCGGCAACAGCAGGAGCGAGGGCTATTATGATTGGTATAGCTCTTGGAATAGTGGCGCAATCTTATCGAATTATGACAGGAAGAGAAAGGTCAATTTTAGGAGATTAAATGAAGAATTATATTATAAAACTTGGTAATCTTGATAGAAGAATAATATTTTTATTAATAGGTCTTTCAGTTTTAATTCCCCTTCTTAATCCTAATCTAATAGATTTACCTTTAGGTCAAGATAGAAATACTAAGATTGTTTATGATTCTATAAGTGAGCTTCAAGAAAATGATAAAGTTTTAATTTCTTTTGCATATGGAGCTAGCACTAAACCTGAAGTTCATCCAATGGCTATTGCTCTTTTAAATCAACTATTTTCAAAGGGAGTTAAAGTCTATATAGTTTCACTATGGCCTGAAAGTCCAATAATGGCACAACAAGCAATTTCAGAAGTTAAAAAATCTAATTTATTCAATATAGAAGATGGTACTAACTATGTTATGTTTGATTATAAGGTAGGTGGTTTTGTTGTAATAAAAGGAATAGCAGATAATTTTAGAGACCTTTATCAACAAGATTATAATGGGAAATCAATAGATAGTCTTGATATTATGAATGGAGTTTATAGTGTTAAAGATTTTGATTTTGTTTTTGATTTTTCTGCAGGTGTTCCTGGAAATGCAGAGTGGGTTCAGTATGCATGTGACCCTAAAAATGTTCCTTTATCATCTGGTTGTACATCTATAATGGTAACAGATGCAATTCCTTATGTTGAATCAGGTCAATTAAGAGGTATTTTAGCAGGTATGCCAGGTGCTGCAGAATATGAAAAGATGGTTTATGATTATATGATAGTTGAACAACAAAATAATAATCTAAATATTAATAAAGAGGTGGTAATTAAAAAAGGTAAAGCATATGCACGTATGTCTGCACAGTCAGTTGCTCATCTTTTAATGGTAATATTTATCATAATAGGTAATGTAGCTTATTATTATAGTAGGAAAGAAAACTAAGTGGAATTTAATTTTGATATTATAGGTGTATGGCTTTTAGTATTGATGACTTTAAGTATTTTAAGTTATTTATATGGAGATAACCCATTTTATAAGGCCGCAGAGCATATTTTTGTTGGAGTATCAGCAGGTTATATTTTTGCGTTAACTTGGTGGGATCAAGTTTGGCCAAATTTATTTGGTAGATTATTTCCAACTTATGTTGATGCAGGATTTGAATTTAGTATTATTTACTTAATACCCCTTATTCTTGGAATTTTTATGTTACTTAGATTAGTTCCTTCATTAAGTTGGTTAGCAAGAATTTCAATTGGTTATATTGTAGGTATGGCTGCAGGACTTAAAATATATGTATTTATCAACTCAAATATTTTAATGCAGATTCAAAACTCTGCAATTGATTTTAGTAAAAGTGGGTGGGAGATATTTAATCATATTCTAATATTAATAGGTGTTATTTCAGGATTAGTATATTTCTTTTTTTCTAAAGAACACAAGGGTGCAATAGGTGCAATAAGTAAAGTTGGTATATATTTTCTGATGATTAAATTTGGTGCATCATTTGGTTTTGCTGTGATGGGTAGAATTTCATTGCTTATTGGACGTTTTGAAGATTTAATTAATTACTCAGCATATGATTATAATTATGCAACACCTATAATAATTGTAGTTATGATTATATCTTTAGCAATATGGTCACTTAAACAAAAAGATAATACAGAAAATTATAAAGGATAAATAGAATGAGTCAGATTTTAAAAAATTTAGGTATCAAAGAAATTAGTATGGGTTCATGTGTTGGAGGTGACGAATGGGTTAATAATAACTCATCTAATTATATTGAAAGTTTTAATCCAACAAATGGTAATTTGTTAGGTAAGGTACAATTATGTAATGAAGATGATTATGAAAAAGTAATTGAAGCTTCTAATAAAGCTTTTGTTGAATGGAGGATGGTTCCAGCCCCTATTAGAGGTCAATTAATTTTAGAAATGGCTAATGAATTGCGAAACAAAAAAGATGATTTAGGTAATTTAGTTGCTTTGGAAATGGGTAAAATAAAAGCAGAAGGTGATGGTGAAGTTCAAGAAATGATTGATATTGCTGATTTTGCAGTTGGTTTATCTAGGCAATTATACGGTTTGACTATGCATTCAGAAAGGCCTGAGCATAGAATGTATGAACAATGGCATCCTTTGGGTAATGTTGGTATAATTTCTGCTTTTAACTTTCCTGTTGCTGTTTGGGCTTGGAATGCTTTTATAGCAGCAATTTGTGGTAATATCAGCATATGGAAGCCTTCATCAAAAACTCCTTTATGTGCTGTTGCTGTACAAAATATATGTAATGAAGTATTAAATAGAAATGGTTACAAAGGTATATTTAATTTAATTATAGGGCGTGGCTCTGTAATAGGAGAAAAGTTTATTAACGATAACAGAGTTCCACTTATTTCTGCTACAGGGTCAACAGCTATGGGTAAAAAAGTAGCTAAAGCAGTTGGATCTAGGCTTGGTAAAACTATATTAGAATTAGGTGGAAATAACGCTATTATTGTTGATGAATCTGCAAATATGGATTTAGTTGTTCCAGGTATTGTTTTCGGTTCAGTAGGGACAGCAGGCCAAAGATGCACTTCTACTAGAAGAATTATTGTACATTCTTCTATATATGATAAATTAGTTGATAAATTAATTAATGCATATAAACAGGTTCGTATTGGAGATCCATTAAAAGAAGATACATTAATGGGACCTCTTATTGATTCAAAAGCAATAGATGATTTTAATCAAGCTTTAGTGAAGGTNAAAAAAGAAGGTGGAGAAATTTTGTATGGTGGTAATATTGTTCAAGGTGATGGTTGTTTTGTAGAGCCTACAATTGTTAAAGCTGAAAATCACTATCAAATAGTTCAAGATGAAACGTTTGCGCCAATATTATATGTTATGAAATATGACACTTTAGATGAAGCTATAGATTTGCATAATTCTGTTCCACAGGGTTTATCATCATCTATTTTTACAAATAGTATTATAAATTCTGAAACATTTTTATCTCATAAAGGGAGTGATTGTGGAATTGCGAATGTTAATATTGGTACATCTGGAGCAGAGATAGGTGGAGCATTTGGTGGAGAAAAAGAAACAGGTGGGGGAAGAGAGTCAGGATCAGATGCTTGGAAAGCATATATGAGAAGACAGACAAATACAATTAACTGGAGTAAAGAGTTACCGTTGGCACAAGGTATTAAATTTGATTTATAAGGAAAAAGTATGACTATAAAAGCAAACGAAGTTAGAGAATTACTAGGCAAGAATATCTTGGCTGATGGATTTGAGCCAATATTAGATTTAGAAAAAAGTCATGATTCATGGATTGTTGATAAACGTGATGGTTCAGAGTATTTAGATATGTTTTCAATGTATGCTTCAGGATGTATTGGTTATAATCATCCAAATATCTTAAAAAATAAAGATTTATTAGCAAGNGTTTCATTATTTAAGCCAACATTATCTGATATTTACACTACNGAATATGCAGATTTTATAGNNGTNTTTNATNAAANNGCAATNCCNNATTATTTAAANAANACATTTTTNATTGAAGGNGGAGNATTAGCTGTTGANAATGCANTNAAAGTTGCNTTTGANTGGAAATACAGNAANAATTTAGAGAAAGGAATTTCTAATAAAGGAAATCAAATTATACANTTTAAAGAAGCNTTTCATGGAAGAACTGGCTANACTCTTTCNTTAACTAATACNGATCCAATTAAAACAAAATANTTTCCAAAGTTTGATTGGCCTAGAATAGAAAATCCATATTTGAGTTTTCCAATAACTTCTGAAGTTGTTGATAATGTTAAAGTAAANGAAGANTTGGCAATTTCACAAATTAAAGAAGCAATTAAATCTAATCCTAATGATATAGCTGGATTAATTATTGANCCAATTCAAGGNGAAGGTGGTGATAANCACTTTAGATGNAGATTTTTTGAAAANTTAAGANNTCTTGCTGATGAGNATGAATTTTTATTGATTTATGATGANGTTCAAACTGGTGTTGGTATTACTGGAAAAATGTGGGCACANCANCATTTTACACCTTCATTATGNCCATGTGATAAAACTATTGAAAAAGAACCGCTTCCAGATATTATATCTTTTGGAAAAAAATCACAAGTATGNGGAATTCTAGCAGGTNATAGAGTTTTNGAGGCTGAAAATAATGTATTTAAGAGGTCAAGNAGNATTAATTCTACTTTTGGTGGAAATTTANNNGATATGGTNAGATTTAAAATTATNNTAGAANCAATNNANGAGTTTAATTTANTNGAAAATNCTAAAACNAATGGNCANTATTTACTTGANGANATAATAAANCTTGAAGANCAATTTCCTGCTTTTGTTATAAATTCTAGAGGNTTAGGTCTTTTTTGTTCNTTTGATTTNCCTTCTCCAGATGAAAGNGATCANNTAGTTCAAGAAACTTATAAAAANAATTTNATTATACTNGGNTGTGGAGTAAAAAGTATTAGGTTCAGACCNCATNTAACNGTAACAAAANNNGAAATTGATTTTGCTATTGATNTNNTTAANAAATCAATAAANAATATACTTAANTAGTGNATGGAATTTTANATATTGTAGNAACTCCTATTGGNAATTTGNNTGANATNTCTGATAGAGCAANACAANTTTTNTCTGAAGTTAATTTAATAGNNGNTGAAGATACTCGTGTATCAANAAAANTTTTNAAAAANTTTNNTATTGATAATAAAATGNTNGTTTATAANAANTTTAATGAATCNAAACAGGTAAATAAAATAGTTGATTTATTAAANGAAGGAAATAANATAGCNTTAATTAGTGATGCNGGNACACCTTGNATTAGNGANCCNGGNTATTTATTGGTTAATGCCTGTANAAAAAATAATATTAANGTTNTNNCTATTCCNGGTCCTAGNTCTTTAATTNCAGCATTNTCNACTAGTGGTTTNCCNTCTGATTCATTTTATTTTGAAGGNTTTTTACCTAAAAANAAGGGNANAAANACAAANTTTGAATTTTTAANTACTCTTTCATGTACAATTNTTATATTTGAATCNCCTAANNGAATATTNAAAACTTTATTAAATATTAAAGAATATATGGGTAGTNANAGANTANTTAGTATTCATCGNGAAATGACNAAAATNTATGAAGAAGTATTTTTGGGTACGGTGTTTGAATCTATTGATTATTTTTCTAATAAAACACCTAAGGGAGAATTTGTTCTAGTGCTAGCAAGGGAAGATTATAAATTATGAAAAATAAATTTATAACTTTTGAAGGGATTGATGGAGTTGGTAAAACAACTCAAATTAATTTATTTTTAAAAAAAATTAAAAAAAATAATTTTAAATTTAATTTATTTAGAGAGCCTGGCGGAACAGAGCTTTCTGAAAAAATTAGAGATATTCTCCTTAATAATAATAATAATATAGCAGATATAACAGAGACCTTATTATTTTTAACTGCAAGGTCAGATTTAGTTAATAAAAAAATAAAACCAAAATTAAAAAAAGGTGATTCATATATTATTTGTGATCGCTTTTTAGATAGTACTTTAGCATATCAATCTTTTGGTAGGGGTATTGATTTAAATCTTATTCAATCCATTACTAATGCGGTTGTTGGGAGTGCTATTCCTTCAACCACATTTTTATTAGATTGTAATATAGATGTCAGCTTAAAAAGATTAGGCAAAAAAGATAGAATGGAAAGTTCAGGTAAAGATTTTTTATTAAAGGTTAAAGAGGGGTTTTTAGAGTTAGCTTTATTAAATAAAAATAGATATGTTATAATAGATGCTAATAAAAGTATTTCTGAAATTGAAAAATCAATATGGAATCAATTTAAAAATAGGTATTTAAAGTGAAAATAAAAATTTTATATTTTTTAGTAATCTTATTTTTTATCCCACTTTATTCTCAAGAAAAAGATAATGATTTAGAAGAATATTTTGAATTATATAATAAAATATTTGAAACTTTTACATCCAATTATGTTGATAGTCTAGATAAGGCTGAATTAATAAAAGCTAGCTTTGATGGAATGTTCAAGCAAGTTGACCCGTACACAAAATTATATATTGGTTCTAGTAAAGATAGATTAGAAATTCTAACCAAAGGAAAATATGGTGGGGTTGGTATGCAAATTGGCTTAATTAAAGATACATTAACTGTTCTAATGCCTTATGAGGATAGCCCTTCCTACTCAGAGGGTATTCAATATGGGGATCAAATATTAATGATTGATTCTATTTCAACAATAGGCTTATCATCTACAGAATCTTCTGCATTAATCAGAGGAGAGCTTGACACTGAATTAACTTTAACTGTAAGAAGACCGTCTACTGATAAAGAAATAATATTTAACTTAATTAGGTCAAATATAATTGTTAAAGATGTGCCATTTTGGGAGGTAAATAATGAAGGAGTTGGTTATATAAGAATAAAGAAATTTTCTAAAAATACCGCAAAAGATTTTAGGTTGGCGCTTAATGAAATATTGAAAAATTCATCAACTAAAGGTTTAGTCATTGATTTAAGAGGAAATACTGGAGGGCTTTTAAGTAATGCTCTTAACATACTAGACCAATTAGTACCCAAAGGACAAAGTTTATTAAAAACAAGAGGTAGAATTAATAAAGCAAATAGAAACTTTAATGCAAAATATTCATCTAAAATTCCAGAAAATTTTCCAATGGTTGTACTTATAGATGGCAGGTCTGCTTCAGCAAGTGAAATTGTTTCAGGAACTTTACAAGATTTAGATTTAGCATTAGTTGTAGGGGCTCCATCATTTGGAAAAGGTTTAGTCCAAAGAATATATAATGTAAATGATTCAATAAGTTTAAAAGTGACTACATCAAAGTATTATACACCTTCAGGGCGTCTTATTCAGAAAAAAGATTATTTAGATAATGATGTCTTAACAGACGGTTTAGATGATAATGACTCAACTTTTTTTACAAAAAATGGTAGATCCGTAAAAGGTGGTGGTGGAATATATCCAGATATAGAAATTAAAAAACAAAATATACCACCTCTTGTTCAATCTTTATATAGAGAGAGATTATTTGTTAAATTTGCTTCTGAATATGTTTACAAAAAACAGTTAGCTCTGCCAATATCAATAAATGAAAAAATAATTAAAGATTTTATTAGTTATGTTCAAAATTATGAAATTAATTATATTATTCCTGGTGAATCAGAATTGACAGATTTAAAAAATAGCATTTATGATAAATATGCTAGAAAGAATGCAACTAATAATAAAAAATATAAAAATCAACCAGATGGTCAATCTTATATAATAGTCGATGCTTACGGTTGGATGAGAATCAAAAATGCTTTTGGAAAAACAATTAAGCTTATTCCGCCAGAAAAACACAATTTAAATACTGGGGAATATTACTATAATGAAATTAGACAGATAGTTTCAAAAACTAAGCTAAAAAATACAGATATTAATTATTTATCATCTTTAACTAAAAGGCTTGAAGATTATTTTGATGAAGTAAAAGTGCTTCAATATAGCGATAAAGAAAACATTAAATGGGTAGAGAATGCATTATTAAGAGAAATGTCTTTAGTTTTAGGTAATGAAAAAGAAAAAATAAAAGTTAGTTTATATAATGATGTAGAGTATCTAAAAGCAGTTGATTTAATTTTAAATAAATCAGAATATAATAAATTTATTTATCCAAGTGATTTAGTCGATTAGCTCAGTTGGTTAGAGCGCTACGTTGACATCGTAGAGGTCACTGGTTCGAATCCGGTATCGACTACCATTGAAAAGATTAATATAATTTATAGTTTGTTAAATAGTTTAAAATGCTTAAAATTGGTGCTCGTAACACATAAAATAATTGAGGAGATATAAAAATAAATAAATCTAAAAAAGGTTTGAGAATTAACCAGGAAATTAAATCAGATCAAATAAGGTTAATCAGTAGTGATGGTGAACAATTAGGTGTAGTACCTTTGCAGGAAGCTTTAAATAAAGCTGACAATGTAGGATTAGATTTAGTTGAAATCTCTCCTAATACAAACCCACCGGTTTGTAAAATATTAGATTATGGAAAATATGTTTATGAGAAGCAGAAGCTTGATAAAAAAAACAAAAAGAAACAACATGTTATACATGTTAAGGAAATTAGGGTAAGACCAAATACAGGCGATCATGATTTGTTAACAAAACTATCTAGAGCCAAGAAATTTTTAGAGGCTGGTGATAAAGTTAAAATTACAGTAATGTATAGAGGTAGAGAAATGGCTAGGAAAGATATGGGCGTAGATACATT
>PAOX01000042.1 GCA_002710085.1 Fidelibacterota bacterium | reverse complement strand
TAAATACAGAAGATTGCTAAAACGAATTATACCCATAATAATATTATTTATAAGCTTTAATATTCAGGCACAAGAGGGGACGTCTTCTCCCTATTCATTCTATGGTATAGGTAGTCTTAAATTTAAGGGAACAACAGAAAATAGAGCTATGGGTGGGGTTAGTATATACACTGATAGTATTCATATGAATTTTAGAAATCCAGCTTCATATACTGGAAAAAACATGTTTTCTTTTAATAATGAGGGTAGACTAGTTAAATTCACAGTTGGAGTAGGGCATACTGAAACAAAACTTGAAACATCTGAGAGATCAGATAATGCAAGCACAACTACATTTGATTATTTAGGATTAAATATTCCAATGGGTAAATTTGGTATGGGTTTTGGAGTAATTCCTTATTCTTCTGTTGGCTATAAATTAGAGACTAGAAACATAAATGATTCATTGCAATACAAATACTCAGGAAACGGTGGATTAAACAAAGTATTTTTAGGGTTTGGTTATCAAATTTCAGATAATTTAAGTATTGGACTAGATGCGCATTATAATTTTGGAAATGTTCAAAATAGTGCATTAGAATTCCTTTATGATGATGAACAATTACCATTAGATTATCAAGCTAGAGAAATAAACAGATCTGATTTAAGTGGGATTAATTACAATTTAGGTATTTCATATAAGCCAATGATTAATGAAAAAACTCAATTAATTACTTCTTTTACTTATTCACCTGAATATAATTTAGCTTCTAAAAATAAGAGAACATTTGCTTCTGTAATTGTAAGTGAAACTACAAATCTTGAATTTCCAATAAATGAAATTGAAGTGGATTTATTATCAATGGGGCTTGAAGAAACTGATTTAAAAATGCCATCTAAAATGTCTGTTGGATTAGGGATTGGTTCAATTAGAAATTGGTTTATTGGTTCAGAGTATAGTATCATAAAAAGCAGTGTGTTTTCTTCTGATCTTTTAAACATCCAAAACACCTATTTTGAAGATTCTTCTGTTTTATCAATAGGGGGATTTTATATACCAGATTATAATTCCTTTAATAAGTTACTTCAAAGAATCGTTTATAGATCTGGAATATATTTTGAGAAAACAGGCTTAAACATTAATAATCAGTCCATTAAAGAGTTTGGTATAACTTTTGGACTAGGTATACCAGTTAGTAGGCTTTTTTCAAATCTTAACACTGTTATTGAAATTGGAAAAAGAGGTACAACTGATAGTAATTTAGTAGAAGAAAATTTCATCAATTTTCAATTAAGTTTATCTTTAAATGATAGATGGTTTGTAAAAAGAAAATATAATTAATTATGAGAATAATATTCAGATTTTTAATAGTATTAAGTTTTTTATTTGTATCACTAAATGTTAGTTCGCAAATAAATGAGGATGATATTAATTCATTATCAATTTTCAGTGAATATGTAAAAGCTAAAAATTATGATGCTGCATATGAGCCATGGATGGAGCTAAGAGAGAGAAATCCAAAATTTAATAGCGCAATATTTGTCTATGGAGAACGAATTTTAAAACATATGATTAAGAATTCTTCTGCAGATAAAAAAGTTGATTATATTAATGATTTAGTAAAATTATGGAATGAGAAGAGAATTAACTTCCCTAGTAAAACTCCTCTAGGCGATGTTTTAGCAAAGGCCGCTCAACTTCAATATGATTATATGAGTGAATTAAATATAACAAAATCTGAAGTATATGATATGTTCAATAGTGCATTTATCACTGATTCAAAAACATTTAATAATCCAAAAAATTTATACACTTATTTTGGATTGATAGTTGATCTTTATGATCAAGATTTAAAATCTGCTGAAGAACTTTTCACTAAGTATGATGAAATTTCTGAAAAGGTAGAAAAGGAAATAAAAAATTATACAAATAAGGTAAATGAATTCTTGCCAGATGAAATCTCAGAGTCTGATGTAGAATTGTCACCTAAAGATAAAAAACGTGTTAGTTCTTATAATAGTTTTTTAAAGGCTTATGATCAAATTTCAAAAGGAATGGAAAAGAAGGTTGGAGATAGAGCGAACTGTGATAATTTGATTGTTTTATATGATAGAAGTTATGAAGAAAATAAGGACAATGGAATTTGGTTACAAAGAGCTTTAAATAGATTATTTAATAAAGAATGCATGGATTCTGAGCTATTTGTTAAAATCCTTCAGCAAAAAAATATGTTGGATCCAAATGCATCTACATCGTATTATTTAGGAATTATTAAAGCAAAAGAAGGAAAATCATCTGAAGCTCTTGAATACTATAATCAGGCAATTGAACTTGAAAATGACGCATATGAAAAAGCTAAAATATTATTTAGGATTGCAACTCAATTTAAAAAGGACGGTTTGTTTTCTAGAGCTAGATCATATTATATACAAGCCCTTAGGTTTAACCCATCTATGGGAAGATGTTATTTAGCTATTGCTCAGATGTATGCTAGTAGTGCAAAAAATTGTGGTTCTGACAACTTTACTCAAAGAGCAGTTTATTGGTTAGCCTCTAATGAAGCACTTAAAGGAAGTAGAGTTGATAGCAAATTAAGAAAACTAGCTAATCAAAGTTCTAGAAATTATTTAGCTAAAGCTCCTCAAAAAAGTGAAATCTTTTCTTCAGGAAGAGAAGGCGAAATAATTAAGATAGGTTGTTGGATAGGAAGGACTGTCAAAGTACCTAAGCTATAGATTTGAAAAAAAATAGTTTTATTATTACTCTTTTTGTTTTGATTTCATGTAATAATGATTTAGAAAATGTAATAGATATTACTTCATCAAAATCCTCAATTTCAGCAGCTGAAAATATAAATACTGTGTATACAGACTCGGGACTTGTAAGCTCAATTTTGGAAAGCCCAAAAATGTTTAATTTCACTAATATGGATTTCCCGTATTTTGAATTTCCTAACAAGGTTAAAATCACTGTGTTTGATAAGAATAAAAACAAGAGTGTAATTACTGCTGATTATGCAATCTCTTATTCTAATACTGATTTAATTGATTTAAGAAAAAATGTTATTATTACAACTCACCTAAAAGACACTCTAATAACTGATCAAATGTATTATAATAGAGTAGAAGAGTGGTTATTTACAAATTATCCATTTCAATTTATTTCAGCTGGCAAGGATATCTATGGGTCAGGATTTGATTCTGACAAAAGTTTTGAAAAAATAACTTTTTTAGATGTAAGCGGCTATGTAACTTTAGAAGATTAATTTTTTATGGATAAAGATTTTATAAAATATTTAGATTTTCATAGAACTAGAGGTGGAACAGGAAAAATATTCAATTTTAACTTCATTGAGTATAAAGAAGGTTTCCTAAAGTTAGATGCAGAATTTACAGCACAAACTCTTAATCCAAATAGAACAGTGCAAGGAGGTATGATGACTGCTTTATTGGATGATATTACGAGCTTACTTATTATTTATGAATCTAAAGGATCTTTATATCCTAATTCTACAAATCTTCATAGTCTGCATCACAGGCCATTATTTGAAGGGAAAGTATTTGCTACTGCAACCATTATTAAAAAAGGAAAAAACATAGCAACTATAAAAGGTGAATTATTTAATTCAGATGGAAAACTAGCAGCAACTCTGATGCATACTGTTGTATTGACTAAAGCTGATTTTCAATCACATATACCTAAATAATCATTAAATTTATAATATGAAATTATTAGGTTTTTTTAAGTATGCTTATCTGGGGTTTTTTGTATTATTTTTTATAGAATTTCTTTTAAATTATAAAACTGATTTTAATAAGTCAATAGTTTTCTTAGTTCTATCTATATTATCAGTTTTATTATATTGGTTTAGAAATAAATATCAGAAGAGATTTAAAGACAGGGGGAAATTATAATTTATTATGTCTGATATACCAATCATAGTTGCATCCCTTATTTTTTCTGCTTTTTTTTCTGGCATGGAGATAGCCTATGTATCAAGTAATAAGATTTCTATTGAAATCGAAAAAAAGAATACAGGCTTTATCTCTTCAATAATAAAAATTTTAACAAAAAAGCCTTCAAAATTTATTACCACTATGCTTATTGGAAACAGTATAGCATTGGTAATATATGGATTTTCAATGGGAGCATTATTAACTAGAGAATTTGACTTAAACCTGTTTAACCAGACACTTGTATCAACCTTTATTATTCTTATTACTGCTGAATTTTTACCAAAAGTATTTTTTCAAATTTATTCATTAAAGTTTTTTAAAATATTCATACTTCCAGCATATTTTTTCTACATAGTTTTTTATTTTATTTCTGATTTTGTGACATGGATTTCAGATAGTTTTCTTAAAACTTTCTTTAATTCAAAAGGAGATAGTAAACAACTTCTCTTTTCAAAGGATGAATTAGGACATTATATAAATGAGCAAATTGAAGCAATTGAAAAAGATCAAGAAATAGATAGTGAAGTCCAAATATTCCAAAATGCATTGGATTTTTCAGATCTAAAATCAAGGGATATAATGATTCCTAGGATTGAATTAGTTGCAGTTGAGGTGCATGATTACATTAATAATTTAAAATCTTTATTTATTTCTTCTGGTTATTCTAGAATTTTAATTTATAAAGATACAGTTGATGATGTTCTTGGGTATGCACATTCATCGGATCTTTTTAATAAACCAAAATCAATTAAATCAATACTAATGCCAGTTGAATTTATACCAGAAGCTATGCATATTAAGGATGTACTTAACTTATTGACAGTAAAAAGAAGGACTGTAGCAATAGTATTGGATGAATATGGAGGGACTTCTGGAATGATAACTATTGAAGATATTGTAGAAGAGCTCTTTGGAGAAATTGATGATGAATTTGATAATAACGAGTTATTAGAAAAGAAACTATCTGATAATGAATATGAATTTTCTGCTAGAATTGAGGTAGACTATATTAATGAAAAGTATAAATTACAGCTACCAGTTGGCGAAGAATATGAAACTTTAGGAGGCTTAATTGTAAACAGTACTGAAGAGATTCCTAAAATAAATGAAGAAATTAAACTAGATAATTTTTTGTTTAAAATCCTAGATGTTACTAACACAAGGATTAATTTAGTTTCTCTAAAGATAGATGCTTAAGTTTTCATAATTAACAATAAAATGCTACTTTTGGCCACTATATTTTAAATTAATTTTTAAATGGCAGTTTTAAATCAAATACGAGAAAGATCATTGTTTTTAATCTTAATAATTGCAATGGCTTTATTTTCTTTTGTTTTTGCGGATGTGATAAACAAAGGTGGAGGAGCTTTGCCTGGAGATCAGAATGTTGTTGCTACAGTGAATGGAATTGAAATGGAAAGAGAAGATTTCATGAGAAAGGTAGAAAATTTAGAACGTCAAAATAGAGCTTCAAGATCAAATGTTCAATCAATGAATACTATTTGGGATATTGAATTGAGAAGATTAATTCTTGCTTCTGAATTAGATCAATTAGGTATTACTGTTGAAAAAAATCTGATGAGAGATTTATTAAGAAATAATTTATTATCATTTGATGAGTTTAGAAATTCTGAAGGTGAATTTGATCAGAGAAAATTAAATGAATTCATATCTAATCTAAAAGAAATCTCACCTGAGACTATGGACTTGCAAGGTTCTCAAATTAATTATGAATCCTGGAATAATTATGAATCTACAGTGGCATCTTCAGGACTAGAAAAAATTTATTTTGATCTTGTACGATCAGCATTGAATTCTACTGTATTTGATGGCAAGACTCAGCATGCTTATGAAAATGATAATGTTGATTTAAAATATGTTAAGATTCCTTATACATCAATACCTGATTCCTTGGTAAAAGTCACAAACTCTGATGTTAAGAAATATATGCAACAAAACAAAAGTGATTTTGAGGTTAAAGCATCTCGAGATCTGATATATGTTAAGTTTGAAGAAAACCCTTCAGAAAGTGATCAAAAACAAATAGAAGTTCAACTTGAAGAGCTATTAAAGGATCGCGAGGAATTTGATTTTGAAACAAAAACAACCAAAAAAGTATTAGGATTTAAAAACACTAATGATAATGAAGAGTTTTTAAATTTAAATTCAGCGATTAAGTTATATGATTCGTATGTTTTTGAGAATTCCTTCTCTAAAGAAATGGAACCGATAATTTATTCTATGAAAAAGGGTGAACTTTATGGGCCCTATAAGGAAGGAGACTATATAAAAATTACAAAATTAGTAAATACTAGAAAAATACCTGATTCTGTAAAGGTTAGGCATATACTGATTCCATATAGCGGATCTTTAAGAAGTGATCCTAATGAAATAAAAACAAAAGAACAGGCAAAGAAAACTGCAGATAGTATTTATAGAATTGTTTTAAGAAGACCCAATAAGTTCAAAAGCCTTTTAGAATTATCATCTGATAAGGCTAGCAATGAAAATGATGGTGAAATTGAATTTTCATATGTAGATGGATTTGCACCAGAATTTAAAGATTTTTCTTTTGAAAACAACGTTGGTAAAATATCAGTTGTAGAAACTGATTTTGGTTTTCATATAATTGAAATTTTGTCTCAATCTAGAAGAAAAAAAGCTGTAAAAGTTGCAAATTTAGCTTTAAAACTTGAGGCATCAGAGCGAACGATAGATAGTATTTTTAATATTACTTCAAAATTTGAGATAGCAATTGATAAATCTAATTTTAGAGATGTCGCTAGTGATTTTAACTATAAGATTAATCCCGTTAATAACATTAGAGAATTAAATGAAAATATTCCTGGGGTAGGCGCTCAAAGGTCTATTGTAAGATGGGCATACAATTCTGACACTAAACTTAATGACATAAGACGATTTAATTTACAGAGTGGAGGATATTTAGTTGCAATGCTAACTTCTATTAATAATGAAGGATTAATGTCGGTTGATAAGGCATCTATTACAGCTATATCAAAAATTAGAAAAGAAAAAAAGGCGGAGATGATTATTGATAAGGTTAATGAAAAAACATTAGAAAATATTTCATCCAATCAAAATCAAAATATACAAACAGCATTAGCTGTAAACATGAAAAATCCTGTACTTTCGGGGACTGGAAATGAACCATCAGTAGTTGGTTATGCTTTTGGTTTGGATGAAGGTGATACTTCTAAGGGTATTATTGGAAATAGTGGAGTTTTCTATATTCTTGTTGATAAGATTAAATATGCAAATGTGATGAGCAATTATCAAAGCTATATGAATTTAATAAATTCAATTAATCTTGGATTATATAATTCAAAGGTCTATGAAGCTCTTTTAGAATCTGCTGAAATTGAAGATAATAGATCTTTATTTTACTAAACTTAATAAACTAAATCTTTGTAAGGTATAATTTCATTATATCCTTTTTCAGCAAAATATTTCATATTTTGTTTATTTCCTGTAACTAGAATAAAATCGCCTCCCCAAGCACCAAGGCTTTTAATAGCCCCACTTTGATAATCTTTAAAAAGTATATTTTTAATTGGATCCAGATTTATAGTTTTTGAAATAATTTTTTCATGTTCTAGTATTAATTTTTCAAATTCAGTCAATGTATTTGATTTAATTATTGATGAACAAATAGAGTTTATTTTAGGAATAATATTTTTTATTGCATTTTTGTGAGATCTATAATTTTTTATTGCCTCTGAAGTATTTTGTTTATTTCCTAAGTAGATAAAAAATAAATTTTCTTTAAATGATGGATTAAAATTAGAGTTTTCTATTATCCTTTTATCTTTAGTTTTTTGATATACTATTGGATTAAATTTGTCACAGCATGCAATATCATATCCACTTCCATTAAATGTTAGGTCAAGTAAGTCATATGGGTTAATTTTTGCCCATAGTGATAGGTTGTTAATTAAAGTTGAAGAAGTTCCTAGCCCCCAATCTTTTGAAAATCCTAGTCTAGTTTTAAAATCAATTCCTAAATCAGTAAAAACACTTTTATTAAGCTTTTTAATTGCTTTAAAAATTGTAACTAATTTATCTGAAAATTTATTATTTCCTTTATATGAGAAGTTATTTTCTGATATAATAAATGTTTCATTAAACCAAACTTCTCCATCATAGTCATAGCTTGTCCATTTAATTTTATTCTTTTTTTCTATTTGATTTATTTCTAGGGACTGGGAAAATTTTGACGGAAGAGCTAATGCTTTTGCCCCATCCAATACTAGATATTCAGATGTTAATAATATTTTGCCATTACTACTATACTTCATCTGAATTGCGAAGTTTAATTAAATAATTTTGAACATCTCTGTTATTTACAATTTTATCTTTAAAGAATTCTACAGCCAATTTTTTTTCATCTTCATTTGCTTTTAATGAATTCAAAATATTAATTAAATGCATTTTCATATGTCCTTGTTGAATTCCAGAGGTTATTAGAGATCTTAATGCTCCATAGTTTTGAGCTAAACCTACTGCTGCAGTTATTTGCATTAACTCTTCAGCATTCGGATTATCTAGTATTTCTAATGCCAGTTTCACTAGGGGATGGAGATTTGTTATTCCTCCAACTGTTCCTAATGCTAGAGGCACTTTAATTGAAAAATTAAACGTATCATTTTCAATTTTAGCTTTGCTTAATCCTTTATATTTTCCTTCTTTTGATGCATAGGCATGAATGCCAGCTTCAATTGCTCTAAAATCATTTCCTGTTGCAATACTAATTGCATCAATACCATTCATAATACCTTTATTATGAGTAACAGCTCTTGACGTATCTAATTGGGCTATTTTAACTGCTTGAACAAACTTTTCAGAGTAATTCTCATAATTTTCTATTTTATCTAATTCTTCAACCTTGCAAGAGACTTCAGCTTTAACAATACACTCAGGAACATAATTTGAAAGAATGCTCATAATAATTGTAATGTCATTTGACTGTATTTTATATTCTTTAAATAATGATGATTTTTCTTTAAATGATTTTGAAATCTGCTCAAGACAGGAATTTATAAAATTTGCTCCCATTGCATCCACAGTGTCAAATGAAACATTGATTTGATAATACCCCTTCATATCACTTGTTCTATTGATTAATTCAATGTCAATTATTCCACCACCTCTTTTTTTCATATTTGATGTTATGGTTTCAGTATCTTGAATTAGTGTAGACTTTATATAATTAAAATAGGATGTAATTAATTCTTTCTCACCTAAATATGTAAAGTGAACTTGACCATTCTTTATTTTAGAAATAATCTTAGTTTTAAACCCACCTAGTCTTGACCATAACTTTGCAGATTTTGATGCTGCGGCAACTACAGAGCTTTCCTCAATTACCATAGGAATACTATAGCCTTTGTGATTGATTAAAAAATTGGGAGCAATTGAAAATGGTAAATAAAAATTGCTTAATGTGTTTTCAGAGAATTCATCGTGTAGTCTTTGAAGATTTTTATCATCATTCCAATATTGTTTTAATATTTTTTTTGCAGCTTCAGTTTCTTTGAAGAAATTATCTGCTATCCAATTTGTCTTTTCTTCTTTACTTAGTTTTGAAAAACCATTAATTTCTTTACTCATTTTTGAAATTTAATATAATATTTTACAATAATAATATATTGCTGCAATAATTTATTATTGAATAATCAAAATTATTAGATATTTTATAATATTTTAGTGAATCTTTAAATTAAATACTATGACAGATTCAAACATATTAGAAAATCAAAAACAATTTTTAGGCCATCCAGTTGGACTGTATATTTTATTCTTAACTGAAATGTGGGAGAGATTCTCTTACTATGGAATGAGAGCAATTTTAGTACTTTACCTAGTTGCTGAAGTTGGAATTGAAAATGCAGGATTAGGTTGGAGTAACGAAGATGCCTTGGCTTTATATGGTTGGTATACAATGTTTGTATATGTAGCCTCTATTCCTGGAGGAATTATAGCTGATAAAATAATAGGGCAAAAGAAAGCTGTTTTTGTTGGAGGAATGCTACTTGTAGCAGGACATTCGGTC
This sequence comes from Fidelibacterota bacterium, assembly GCA_002710085.1. Next base: position 21,872 of record PAOX01000042.1, on the reverse strand, counting down.
CTAGCAATAGAAGCATTATGGGCCTTTTACACTGGACTTACTTTAATAGTTATGGGAGTAGGTATGTTAAAGCCTAATATTTCTACTATGGTTGGAGGTCTATACCCTAAAGATCAACAGGATAAAAGAGATATGGGGTTTTATATTTTCTATATGGGGATTAATCTTGGCGCTGCAGCCTCTGCTTTATTAGTTGGATATATTGGAGAAACTATTGGGTGGCATTATGGATTTGGATTAGCTGGTATTGGAATGGCCTTAGGACAACTAACGTATTGGTATGGCCAGCGATATTTAACCCATGTTGGTAATTTGGTTATAGATGAAAGAGATGAAAGTGAAAAAGTAGATGGGAATTTAATCGCTTCAATTTTTAAGTCAACTAATTCAATAATAGGATTTGTTATCACCCTATGTATGGGAATTTATGTATGGCAAGTTCAAGGTTCTTTAGATTATGGCTTATTGATAATGGGATTAGCATTTGCTGTGGGAGTAGCAATTGTAGTCTATAATGATGGCGATAAAGTTGAGAAGGATAGAATACTTGTAACTTACTTGTCTTTCTTAATTATAATTGTTTTTTGGGGATCATTTGAACAGGCTGGAGGTTTATTAAATGTATATGCCGCACAAAAAACTGATTTAGTTTTAACAGAGAATTTCACAGTGCCTGCAAGTTGGTTTCAGTCTGTTAATGCCATTTTTATTTTAATTTTTGCTACTCTAGTTGGTAGTTTTTGGGTCTGGTGGAAAAACAGAAAAAAAGAATCTTCATCATTGTTTAAAATGGCAATTGGAGTAATTATTATGGGCTGGGGCTTTTTCTTTATGTCTGCAGCTTCTATGCAATATGATGCAGAAGGGTTATCAAGTATGCACTGGTTAGTTTTAGCATATTTATTTCATACAATTGGTGAATTATGTGCATCTCCAGTAGCATTATCTTTTATTACAAAACTTGCGCCTGAAAGATGGATGGCATTCATGATGGGAGCTTATTTTGCAGCAACTGGATTAGGTAATAAGGTTGCAGGGTTACTAGGTGAATCAGCTACAGAGATGGGTGAATTTGCAATATTTACCGGTATCGCAGTATTTTGTACAATATTTGGATTATTAGTATTAACAATTATTAAACCTTTAAAGCGATTAACTCATAATGCAGAAGGAATATAAGTAGTTATAAGTAAAAATTTATGAATCAAAATTCTAATGCTGAGTTTTTTAAAACTAGTGTCTTAGGACATCCCTCACTTTTATTTGTTCTTTTCTTTACTGAAATGTGGGAGAGATTTTCTTACTATGGGATGCGTGCTATTTTAGTTATTTTTCTAACTGGGCTCATTATTGGTGACAATCCTGGATGGGGATGGTCTTCTTCAGAAGCATTGTCTTTATTAGGGACATATGCAATGTTTGTTTATTTGACCCCTCTTTTAGGTGGGTGGTTAGCTGATAATAAGATTGGTTATAGAATGGCAGTAGTGATTGGGGCATTATTTATGACCTTAGGTCATGCTTCTATGGCCGTAGAAACTCCAATGTTTCTTTATATAGGAATTACCTTATTAGTGATTGGTAATGGGTTTTTTAAGCCAAACATGACTTCTATAATTTCAAAAATATATGAAGGCAGAGATNATAAAAANGANGGAGCNTATAANATNTTTTATATGGGTGTTAATGCNGGNGCTTTTNTTGGNATNATGNTNTGNGGNTGGNTTGGNGANAAANNNGGTTGGNNNTATGGTTTNGGATTNGCAGGNATCTTTATGTTTTTAGGGATGTTACAGTTTTATTATGCGCAGCCTTTATTTGGAAATATTGGTGATAAACCCGATAAAAAGAAAGTTAATGAATTAGAATCAACTGAAAATAAAGAAAAACTTAATCCTTTTCTTTCTATAGACTATTTATTAATATCCATATTTGTTATAAGTGCACTTATTTTTATAGTAAATGACCCGTTAAGTAAAATTGGAAATATCGACACATTTAATTTTACTGTTTTTGGAATGCAAGATTCTCTATTTTATGCACTATTAGCTGTCATTAGCTTTATTATAATACTAATTATTAGGATTCCAAGATATTCTCTAATTGTTAGAGATAGGATGATAGCTTTTACAATATTCTCTTTATTTACTGTTTTTTTCTGGGCTGGTTTTGAACAAGGCGCTGGCTCATTGCCAATTTACACCAGAGATTTTACTGATAGATTTTTNGAAGGTGGTGCAGCGACTACATTTAAGATTATTGATTTGTTGGTCACTNTTATTCCTCTCNGTATTATCACTTATGTACTTATTAATTTATTTAAAATGACATACAAAAAAATAGCATTATCTAATACCATATTAGGATTTAGTTTTGTTATTATATGGGGAATTGTNATATATAAATTATTTATTGAATTTCAGTCTACTGAAACTGAAGTACCTGTTACATGGTTTGCAATATTAAATTCATTATTTATAATAGTTTTTGCTCCATTATTTACTAAATGGTGGGATAGTGAATACAATCCTCCAGCATCAGTAAAATATTTCTTAGGACTGTTTCTTTTAGGTATTGGTTTTGCTTTTCTAGCTTTTGGAGCACGTAATGTTCCAGCTGGTACTGAAACTGCTAGTNTGAGCATGATGTGGCTAGTATTTGCATATTTGTTTCATACCTTGGGTGAGCTTTGTTTATCTCCAATGGGGCTGTCTTATTTAAGTAAATTAATTCCAGCAAGAATGATAGCTTTTATGTTTGGAGTATATTATTTAGCAATAGCTATAGGACAAAAGCTAGCGCATTATGTAGGTGGTGATATTGATAAGATTACTCAAGAGTATAGTTTGTCAGGATTTTTCTTAATTTTCACTATTATTCCAATAATTTTGGGTGTTTGTTCGTTATTATTACATCCAATTCTTAAAAAATTAATGCACGGAATTAAATAAGTATGTTTAAAAATATAATTACAATATTAATCGTTTTTAGTTTTGCTCAATCTTATTCTCAGGATATCAATTGGGTAACTCTAGATCAAGCAATAGAACTTCAAAAGAAAGCTCCAAGGAATATTATAATGGACGTATATACAAACTGGTGTGGTCCATGTAAGTTGTTAGATAGAAATACTTTTAAGAATAAAGATGTTTCAGCTTTTATTAACAAGCATTTTTATGCAGTTAAATTTAANGCTGAGGGTAATTCAAATGTAAATTATGATGGTAATGTATTTACTAATCCAAACTTTGACCCTGCGAAAACACAAAGAAGAAATGGGACTCATGAGTTAGCCAGATATTTAAATGTTAGCGCATACCCAACAATTATTTTTATGGATAAAAACTCAAAATTAATCACTTTTGTTAGAGGATATAAAACTCCTAAGCAAATTGAGTTATGGTTAAAGCTTTTTAAGGATGAGGGGTATAAATCAATTAAAACTCAAGAAGAATTTAACAAGTATTATGAATCTTTTGTTCCAGAGTTTTCTTCAACTAAATAATTGTATATAAGTTTTGCAGTTTTATTACTAGCGCCACTACCACCTAGAATATTTTCAAGCTTACTATAGTCTTTATTAATTTCTGCTCTACCTTTTTTGTCTAATATTATCTTTAAATTTTTAATTAAATTTTCCTTTGAGCATTCACTTTGTATTAATTCTGGTACTATAAGTTTATTTGCAATTAAATTAACTAATGAAATGTATTTTAGGTTTTTTATCAAGTTTTTCCCAATAAAATAGGAAATCCAACTTGATTTATANCAAACTATTTGGGGGACCTTAAATAAGGCAGTTTCAAGAGTTGCAGTTCCTGAAGTTACAATTGCAGCAGTACAATTTCTTAATAGATCATATGTTTTATTTTCAATAATTTCAATATTATAATTTTTTACATAATTTTTATATAACCCTAAACTTTGTGATGGGGCAGCTCCAATTATAAAATTATAATCTTTGAACTCTGGCACTACTTTTAGCATTATAGGAAGTATTTTTTTAATTTCTTGATCTCTGCTTCCAGGAAGTAATAAAATTGTTTTTTCTTTAACTATTATGTTTTCTAATTTTGATATAGTTGACTTTTTTACTTCATCTAATAGGGGATGACCTACAAACGATACATCTAGATTATGCCTTTTTTTATAATAATCTTTTTCAAATGGTAGTATTACGTACATTTTATCTACCACTTTTTTTATTAGTTTAATTCTACTTTCCTTCCATGCCCAAATCTGGGGGGATATATAATAATGGTTTTTAAAACCATTATTTTTTGCCCATTCAGCAATTCTTAGGTTAAATCCAGGNAAATCTATATATATTATTATATCAGGATTGAAATTAAGAATATCTGATTTACAAAATGATATATTTTTTATTATAGAATATAAGTTTAGGAAAACTTCAAGAAAACCCATGTATGAGTAATCTTTATGATGTTTAGCAAGGTTATTGGTTTCTATATTCATTAGGTCACCTCCCCAACATCTAAAATGAGCATTTTTATCTAATTTTTTTAACTCTTTAATTAAATTAGATCCATGTAAATCTCCTGATGCTTCACCAGCTATTATATAATATTTCAAATTATATTATGTTTAAAATTAATGTACTAATAGCTAGAAATACAGTAGTAAATAAAACCCCCTTTGCTCTATGATCTTGTCTTTTTTTAATGTATACAAGAAAAACAAAGAGATTCATAATTGCACCAAGACTTATTAATTTACCTAAAATTCCTTCTTCAAAGGATTTTGTAATAACTTCCAAAATTGATGGATCATCATGAAGAATAAGAATAGAAAGAAAAATTCCTGCAATATTTGCTATAAAACCAACTGCAATTCCTATGAAGATCTCTTTTTTAACCATTTAGATTCCATTTAGCTATATCATCTATTTCTGAATATGATGTCATATCATACATTATTGGAACTATTGAAATGTATCCATTGTTTAATGCCCACTGATCACTATCTTTTTCTTTATCAAGATTTATAAACTCCCCAGTAAGCCAATAGTATTTTCTTCCGTTTGGATTTTTCCTTTTATCAAATGTTTCTTTCCAAAAAGATTTTGCTTGTCTACAAATTTTAACGCCTTTATAATTTTTTCCAGNACTTATCTTTGGAAAGTTTACATTTAAAATAATNTTCTTTTTATNTGATTTTGCTAATAATTCTTTTGAAATAATTTTAATAAATTTTTCACAAGACTCAAAACTAGCATTCCAGCTATAATCACACATAGAAAACCCTATAGATGGNATTCCTTCAATNCCTGCTTCTATAGCTGCACTCATTGTTCCTGAATAAATNACATTTATTGATGCATTTGATCCATGGTTAATNCCTGAAACACATAAATCTGGNTTTCTTTTTAAAATTTCATTTACTGCTANTTTTACACAATCAGCAGGTGTTCCTGAAGTNCTATATTCAGTTTGAGGACCATCATCAATATGTTCCTTTTTACAGTATAGTGTNTCATTAACNGTTATTGCATGACCCATTGCACTNTGAGGACTGTCTGGNGCAACAACTACAACTTNACCAATTGTNTTCATAACTTTCACTAATGTCCTTAATCCAGGNGCAGTTATTCCATCATCGTTGGTTAATAAAATAAGAGGTCGTTTTTTCATTATATCTAATATACTTTATACAAAAGTAAGTAAATAAATAATTGNAATGTTTAACAAAAAATTATATGTATAATTGAGNAAACTAATCTGTTTTTTATTTATTTTAGAAANATATATTNATAATTATGAGGAAAAATATTTTTATNATATCATTAACTTTTATACTNGGGCTAGCTTCATGCAGTTTTACATCNAGTAATTTTGATCAAACAGANAAAGANAAGTTGCTTGTACANNTAATATCATATGTATTAGATNAAGGACACTTTGTTAAAAAAGAAATTAATGATGATTTTTCNAGAAAAGTATTTAANGAGTACCTAAANATACTNGATCCNTATAAAAGATATTTTTATAAATCAGATATTGANGAATTTAAAAAATATAAAGATCAACTTGATNATAAATTTATTAATGCCGAAATAGATTTTTTTGATTTAACATATAATAGAGNTCAAAAAAGATTTAANGAATCAAAACTTATCTANAAAGAAATANTAAGTANNCCATTTGATTACNAAATAGATGAANATTTTAATGCTGATTTTGAATCCTTAGANTATGTNAAAANTAAAAGTGAAATGNAGGATAGGTGGAGAAAACAGTTAAAATTNTCATCNATAGAATCATATAATAATTTGTTAGAGGAACAAGAAAAGGAATTGGAAAANGATTCAACATATGTGNAAAAATCTATTTCTGAAATTGAAATAGAATCTAGAGAATCANCATTGAAAACTTTAAATGAGATGTATGATTTCTATGAAGATATTACTAGATCAGATTGGTTTAGNTTTTATATAAANTCTTTTGTAGAACAATACGACCCTCATACGATATATTATAATCCCGAGGCTAAGGANAGATTTGATGTNGATATGTCTGGAAATTACGCAGGNATAGGNGCTAGATTATCAAAAAAGTTTGATAAAATTGAGGTGGTAGAAATAATTTCTGGCGGTCCGGCATGGAGACAAAATTTACTCGAAGTTGGTGATATTATTTTAAAGGTTCGTCAGAATGATGAGGATGAATCTGAGTCTACCAGTATTTTAGGAATGCCNATTAGTGATGCTGTAAAATTGATTAAGGGCCCTAAAGGAACTAATGTAATATTAACCTTAAAAAAGGTTGATGGNGAGATTGTAGATTTAANAATTAAAAGAGATATAGTNCTTTTAGAAGAAACATATTTAAGATCTTCAATTGTAAATAAGCANGANAATTTATATGGTTTTATAAATCTNCCAAAATTNTATATTGATTTTGATAATTCTAATAGNCGTGATGCTGCTANAGATGTAAAAAAGGAAATACTTAGATTAAAAAATCTAGGGNTTAANGGTCTAGTATTAGATTTAAGAAATAATGGNGGAGGNTCACTAAAGACTGTTGTAGAAATGGCTGGTTTGTTTATCCAAGAAGGNCCAATNGTACAAGTAAGATCAATGGATAAGGAAAGTCAGATTTTAAGAGATAAGGATAGATCAATTATATGGGAAGGGCCTCTAGTAATTCTTGTAAATGAATTTTCTGCATCAGCATCTGAGATTTTAGCTGCAGCAATGCAAGATTACAAAAGAGCTATTATAATTGGTAGTAAACAAACATANGGAAAGGGAACAGTGCAAAANGTNCTTGACTTAAATAGAATGGTAAGAAGCAATACAAANGGTGATTTAGGCGCATTAAAATTTACAACTCAAAAATATTATAGAATTAACGGAGGNTCAACTCAATTGGAGGGTGTCAAAAGCGATATTGTAGTTCCAGACAAGTATACCTATGTNGATTTTGGAGAAAANGATCAAGAAAATCCTCTTGAATGGGATATGATAGAACCAGTNCCATATGAGCCTTGGAAAAGTTTCTTTGATTATAATAAGACTATAAATGCTAGTAAAAATAGAATGAAATCAAGTNAATTTATTAGNTTGATTGANGAGAATGCTAGATGGATTAAATCTNTTAGAGATAATAATATATATCATTTAAATTATAAAAAATTTAAAAGCAATTTATTAGAGAATGAGGAAAAGGCAAAGAAATATAAGAAACTATCTGAATATTCATCTGAATTAACTTTCAAATCATTGCCATATGAAATTGATTTAATCTCTAAGGATACAACGCTAGGTGAGAAGAGAAAAAGATGGCATAAAAACTTAACAAAAGANATCTATGTTAATGAGGCATTAAATGTCTTAAATGATTTAAGGCTATCTTATGTAGATAGGTAATCTATTCTATTTAATTTTAACAATTTGAAAAGACCCTTTTTTAATATAAAAAGAAACACATCTGGGGTAATTAGTTTAATATACATCATCTTAGTTGCTTTAGTTGCATTATTTGGATATGTTATTGCGCCTGATAATTCAAAAAATGCAAATCAAATGCATTTATCAATTCATTCAAAATCTCCTGGATTTACAGTTGATATGTTGGTAATTCCTAATGAAACAGACAATCAATCCTCAGTTGATAAATTTATATATGGTGATAAAACCCCAGACATAGAAATTCCAATTCTAAGTTGGAAAACAAACAATGACATGCTTTATTATCAAGAATATGATCAGAATGACTTCACGGAAATTCCTATATCTTCAATTGGCAAATACCTAATTCAGAACAAGAAATTTTATTTAGGAACTGATAAGTTTGGAAGGGATGTTTTGAGTAGAATTATAATTGGAGCTAGAATATCATTTTCAATAGGTTTTGTTGCAGTATTTATTTCTTTGATAATAGGGTTAATCTTGGGAAGTTTATCAGGTTATTATTCAGGAGTTGTTGACCAGATAATAATGTGGATAATTAATGTAACCTGGTCAATACCAACACTGCTATTAGTTATTGCAATTACATTGGCTTTAGGAAAAGGNTTTTGGCAAGTTTTTATTGCAGTTGGNCTTACTATGTGGGTAGAAGTAGCAAGGGTTGTNAGAGGTCAAGTAAAATCANTAAAANAGAGAGAATTTATAACCGCAGCACATGTATTAGGATTTAGTGATTTTAGAATTATTACAAGACATATNTTNCCCAATATAATCTCACCTTTAATCATTATTTCAGCCGCAAATTTTGCTGCTTCTATTTTAATTGAAAGNGGACTTAGCTTTCTTGGNTTAGGAGCTCAACCTCCNATGTCAAGCTGGGGNTCAATGATTAAAGANCACTATAATTATATAATNTTAGGAGAGCCATTTCTAGCAATTATACCAGGANTATGTATTATGCTNCTTGTTATGGCTTTNATGTTGCTAGGAAATTCCTTGAGAGATATTCTAGATGTAAAAAANTAGTTTTNTTCAGGAGGNAATTGAAGTAGTATTTTATTAACAAATAGTTTTATNTGCTCTTCNTTCTTNCCTCTTTTANTAGGGATAAATCCTTTTCCAATNCCTTGCCATATNANCTCATTTTTTTTATAATCAACNATATCAATNAATAAGACTCCTTCTGTATAGTTATGATAATANTAATTGTTNTACCAAGGCCCNATAGCTAAACCTGAAGNATANTGGTCATAGCCAGGNTAATAATTTATTTTTTTATTAGATTTTGTNAAGAAGTTAATCATTATGTCTGGATCAATTGCACTTTTTCTTAGNCCCTTACTAGATAATTCTANATCAATTGCATTAAGAATTCTTTTTTTGTCAATGTCNTTAATCTCAGCTTCATCNACNCCCTTTTTAGAGAATGCATATGTTTTNTAATCACTAAAATTAATTTTATTATTAAAGTCAGAATTAACNCTTATAACATTACATGATGTTANTAGAAATATTAGAGATACTATAGAAATTTTGATTACAGTTTTCATTTTTTATATTTTTTCAATTAGTTTTTTNTCAACGATATTTGGGATAGTTACTTTAAGAAGNGGTTCTTTTTTCATAGCTCTCTTAATTTCAAACATNGAACCTTCATTCCTAGCCCANNTTCTTCTTGAGANACCATTATTTACATCCCAAAATAGCATNGATTTTAAATTNNCTTCACTCTCTTTAGATCCATCAAGAACCATACCAAAGCCACCNTTAATTACNTCACCCCATCCTACACCACCACCATTATGAATGCTAACCCAGGTTGCTCCCCTGAAACTATCTCCAATTACATTTTGAATTGCCATATCAGCGGTATACTTTGATCCATCATAAATATTNGATGTCTCTCTAAATGGAGAATCAGTTCCTGAAACATCGTGATGATCTCTTCCAAGCACTATAGGAGCTGAAATAATTTTCTTCTTAATAGCTTTATTAAAAGCTTTNGCAATTTCTATTCTCCCCTCTGAATTNGCATATANTATTCTTGCTTTTGAACCAACCACTAAAGCNTTTTCTTTAGCTTGATTTATCCAATTAATATTATCTTTTAATTGAAGTTTAATTNGACTTGGGGACTTTTGCATTATTTTCATAAGTACNTTAGTNGCAATTGCATCAGTTTTATCTAAATCTTCTGATTTTCCACTGCAACAAACCCATCTAAATGGNCCAAAGCCATAATCAAAACACATTGGCCCCATAATATCTTGAACATAGCTTGGNTATTTAAAATTAACACCATCTTTACTCATTACATTTGCNTTTGCTTTAGANGCTTCTAATAAAAAGGCATTACCGTANTCAAAGAAATATGTCCCCCTTTTTGAATGTTTATTAATTANNTTAGCNTGNTCAACTAAACTNTCTTTCACTTTTTTCTTGAAAANCTTAGGNTTTTTATANATCATTTCATTTGCTTTNTCAAAGCTNAGTCCANCNGGATAATATCCTCCTGACCATGGGTTGTGAAGAGAAGTTTGNTCACTTCCAATATCAACATGTATTTTTTTATTATAAAATTCTCTCCAGACATCAANAATATTTCCGTGAAATGCTATTGAGACAATTTCTTTATTTGTTTTNGCATTTTTNACTCTTTCTACAAGTGAATCTAAATTATNAANTACCTCATCTACCCANCCTTGTGAATGTCTAGANTGAATTGCTTTTAGATTAACCTCAGCACAAACTGTAATACATTTTGATATATTCCCNGCTTTTGGTTGCGCCCCACTCATTCCACCAAGACCAGAGGTTAGAAAGACTTTGCCTCTAGGNTTTTTTCCTATTTTTCTAAAAGCATTTAATACTGTTATTGTCGTTCCATGCACAATACCTTGGGGACCAATGTACATATAGCTTCCTGCTGTCATTTGACCATACTGAGTAACCCCTAATGAATTAAATTTTTCGAAATCTATTTTCTTNGAATAATTTGGAATTACCATTCCNTTNGANACNACAACCCTAGGAGCATTTTTATTTGAAGGGAATAAGCCTANAGGATGNCCAGANTTGATNACAAGGGTTTGNTTGTCTGTCATTTCAGACAAATACTTCATNCANATTAAATACTGAGCCCAATTTTGAAAAACNGATCCATTTCCACCATATGTTATAAGTTCATGTGGGTGTTGAGCCACATNCTCATCNAAGTTNTTTTGAATCATTAACATAATGGCAGCAGCCTTTTTTGACTTATAAGGATACTGANTAATTGGTCTGGAATATATTTTATAGGTAGGCCTAAATCTATACATNTAGATTCTGCCATATTNATTTAATTCTTCTTTAAATTCCTTTATTAATAATTTGTGATGTTTTTTATCAAAATANCTAAGGGAATTGATAAGTGCTAATTTNTTTTCATCTTTTGTCAACACATTTTCTCTAATTGGAGCATGATTTATTTTTNTATCATATTTCCTTTTAGATGGAAGTTTTTTTGGAATACCTTCTTTAATCTGCTGTTTAAAAGTCATAATTAATTTTAATTTCTACATGGATNATATCCATAAGGANAATGTCCTGNAACTNCTTTGACAACAATACCCTCTTTTTAAATGATATTTTTCAGTATAGCATTTATATCCTTCTTCTGTCATATAATAGTCATCTTGATCCATGCTGCCTGAGAAATAATTAGCTTGGTAAAGATAAAGTAAATTCAATTAAATTTGGATTATCTTTGAATCAGAGAAATGAAAAGGTATATACTGTTTATATTGTTTGTTTGTTTTTTGCAAAGTTGCGGATCAAAAAGAGTCATATATAATTATGAAAATAATAAAAAGGAAATCCCGGTAAAGAAAAAGAAAACAAAAAAGAAAAAAAAGGTAAAAGACAAGAAGTCAATTATCCCAGTAATAAGAACTACTGAAGATTATATTGCATATTATAGTCAGATTGCTATGGATGAGATGAAGCAATATAAAATTCCTGCAAGTATTACTTTAGCTCAGGGAATTTTAGAATCTGGTTCTGGTAAAGGAAGGCTAGCAGTTAAGGCAAACAATCATTTTGGAATTAAATGTCACGATTGGAATGGGCCAAAGATTTATCATGATGATGATAAAAAACAAGAATGTTTTAGAAAATATTCTTCTCCTGAATTTTCTTTTAGAGATCATTCTATATTCTTAAAATCAAGAGGCAGGTACTCAGATTTATTTAAATTGAAAAAGGATGATTATAAATCATGGGCAAAAGGATTAAAAAAAGCAGGTTATGCTACAGATAAGAAATATTCTCAAAAATTAATTGATTTGATTGATCGATATAAGCTATATCGTTTTGATAATATTGTATTAAAAAAGAAAAAATCTAAGGAAAAACTTTACAAAGTTAAAAAAGGAGACACACTCTATTCTATATCCAAGAAATTCAATGTTTCTATTGATGATTTGATTAACTATAACAACTTAGATTCAGAAGGAATAACTATAGGTGAGCAAATTATTATAGGAGATAAATAGAATCCAAGTCATCAACAAATTTTCGGAAAATATCAAAATAGTGGACCAGTGAGGATTAGGTTGATACATGCCTGTACCAATGTTATGTTGATGGCCTTGAATATCTATATAAATTTTAATTAGAAATTAAAATCTCACAAATTTACCTCAAAATTCAATGTATAAGTTACCTTGAGTCTAAATAAAATCAACAATTTCTTGTTAATAAACAGCCTAAATTTCTTTACTGCTGATTATTAATGATCCTGTATTTTGATTCCATGATTGGTCTACTCTAAAACCATACTCTTCGCAGATTTTTTTGACAAGAATTTTCATTCTTTCACTATTTCCAGTAATCACCTCAATATCTTTATGGCCTAGATTGTATTGAGTTATTATTTTATTGGCTAGCATATCCTCCACCTGAGAATACTTTAAGCCGTGTAAATCTATTTTAACCAATTATAATTGAATGAAGAAAAATTTATTTTAGTTTATGTTTTATAGATTCAAACTTCTTGAAATCTTCTTCAGATAATGCTCTTAGCATTAATGATTTAAATTGTAGATCTAATTTTTCTTTATTGGGAGAAGCCCCGCTTTCAGCTAGGTAACTAGCTCTTTTTTGCATAGAATATATTGCTCTACATACATGATTCATTTGATTTTCATCAAACCCAATTTCTTCAAAAAGCTCAAAATTTAATTTCTTTACTTCTTCAATTGAAGAATATTCCTGTGACTGAGCAAAACTTGAAACAGAGGCTAATGTGATAGCAATAATTAGTAAAAATTGTTTCAAGTCAATAAATTCATATAATTTTTTCATTGTAGAGTATTTTGTTTAAATATAGTATTTATTTTGACTTGGAGATATAAATATTATCATCTTTTTTTCAACTATAACTAGTCCAAGTTTTCTAAGACTTTTCGTTGATTTATCCCATGCTTTATTGCTTAGCTCAGCTTTATCTTTTATTTCTGAAAGCAATACCTCTTGATTAGATAATAGATCATATATAATTTTTTCGTTTTCACTTAATTCAACCTTTTTTCTCTCAGGTTTCATTTGTGGAAAAAATATTACCTCCTGTATTGAGCTAATATTTGTCATTAACATTACTAACCTGTCAATTCCTATACCAATACCTGAAGTAGGAGGCATCCCATATTCAAGGGCACGTAAAAAATCATGATCAATGAATTCAGTTGCTTCAAGATCTCCCTTTTTTGATAGTTTTAGTTGCTCTTCAAATCTGTTCTTTTGATCAATAGGATCATTTAATTCACTATACCCATTTGCAATCTCTTTACCATCTATAATTAGTTCAAATCTTTCTGTAAGTTTTGGGTTTGATCGATGCTCTTTTGTCAATGGACTCATTTCTTTTGGATAATCAATTATGAATGTGGGTTGAATAAATTCATGTTCACATTTTTCACCAAATATCTCATCAACTAATTTGCCATAGCCCATTGTATTGTCTACCTCAATTCCCATTTTTTTTGCACACTCTCTTAGCTCATCCTCATCCATATTAGAAACATCTTCTCCAGTGTATTTTTCTATTGCTTCAAGTATAGGAATTCTAGGATATGGGGCTTTAAATTCAATAGTCTCTTTACCAAGCTTAATTTTTGTATTTCCATTAGATCCAATAGCAACCTTTTCAAGTAATTGCTCTGTAGTTTTCATCATCCACAAGTAATCTTTATATGCTACATAAAATTCTAGCATTGTAAATTCTGGATTATGAGATCTGTCCATTCCTTCATTTCTGAAATCTTTAGCAAATTCATACACCCCATCAAAACCACCTACTATTAATCTTTTTAAATAGAGCTCATTAGCAATTCTCATATACAGAGGTATGTTAAGAGCGTTATGATGAGTTAAAAACGGTCTTGCTGCAGCACCTCCAGGAATAGGCTGCAAAATCGGAGTTTCAACCTCCAGATAACCTTTGTCATTTAAAAAATCTCTAATGCTGTTAGTAATTTTTGTCCTCTTAATAAAGGTTTCTTTAACACTTGGGTTAACAATTAGGTCAACATAGCGTTGTCTATATCTTTGCTCAGGATCATTAAATTCATCAAACACATTTCCTTCAGCATCCTTTTTTGGAAGAGGTAATGGTCTGATAGATTTATTTAAGATGGTAAAATTTTTAACAAGAACAGTTTTCTCACCAACCTTAGTTTTAAATAAAGAGCCTTCTATTCCAATAATATCTCCAATATCTAGAAGTTTTTTATACACCTCATTATATAGAGTTTTATCATCACCTGTACAAATTTCATCTCTGTTTAAGTACAATTGAATTCTGCCAAAGTTGTCCTGTATTTCTGCAAAACTTGCATTTCCTTGAATACGTCTTGACATTATTCTACCTGCAATTACAACATTAGTTTTTTCTTTAAAATTTTCTTTAATTTCTTTACTGCTGCTTGTTATAGGGAATAAGTCTGCAGGGTACGGGTTAATACCCATTTCAATTAATTTTTTTAATTTTTCCCTTCTAACTATTTCTTGCTCAGATAAATTGCTCATTTAAGAAAGTAAATTATGTATAGACAAATATAGTTTTAAATGATTAGGATATCAATATTAATTGTTATAAATAATTATTCATTAAAATAAATAATGAAATAGATTATTTATCTTTACATATCTATAATTTTATGAGTTTAATTAGAGTTTTATTATCTATTTTATGTCCTCCTTTAGCTGTATTTGATAAAGGGTGTGGCTCAGTTTTAATAGTGTTCTTACTATGGCTTTGTGGATGGGTTCCAGGGGTTATCGCAGCTTTAGTCATTTTAAACAACCCAAAATATAAAAATCTGTAATGAACAAGGAAGTTATAATAAAAGATTTAGGATTAATAGAGTATAAAAAGGCTTGGGATTATCAAGAGAAACTTTTAAATGATATTGTAGCAATTAAAATAAAAAATAGAAGAGAAGGTGCTAATGAATTGACTAAAAACTATTTAATTTTTGTTGAACATCCACATGTATATACTTTAGGAAAGAGTGGAGATATTTCAAATTTGTTAATAGACGAGAGTGAATTAACAAAAAATAATGCCAAGTTTTATAAAATAAATAGAGGAGGAGATATTACCTATCACGGACCAGGCCAAATAGTGGGTTATCCAATTTTAGATTTGGAAAATTTCTTTACAGATATTCATAAATATTTGAGATTCTTAGAAGAGATTATAATTTTAACACTTAAAGATTATGGTTTAAAAGGTGAAAGAAATCCAGGTAACACAGGAGTGTGGTTAGACTGTGATACTCCCTTTCCTAGAAAGATTTGTGCAATGGGAGTTCGAGCAAGTAGATGGGTGACTATGCATGGCTTTGCACTAAATGTAAATGTTGATTTAAAATATTTTGAAAAGATTATTCCATGTGGAATTAAAAATAATTCAGTTACATCTTTAAGCATGGAGCTTGGTGTTAAAAATATTGACATTAATGAAGTGAAAAATAAAATTTTAAAAAATTTTAAAATTTTATTTGATGCTACTCTTGTTGATTAGTTGTTTATTTCATACGCCCTAATCGATTTTTCTTCTTCAATTAGTATTATCTCTAGATTANTGTCTTTGTCAATATTATCTAGATCTATATTTGAGTTNGAGTAAAGTGGAAAGCCTTCAAATAGNTCTAANTTATCATCAAATAGATATATNGCTTTTCCTTGATTATCAAATATTGAAATATATTTTCTTTTATTATAGCTAAATATTTTTGGATCTGAAAAATCACCAAAAGGCAGCTCAATAGATTTTTTTANGTTAGTTAGTTTATTCCCACTATTAATCACAGTAAGATTATATTTTGAATTTATCTTATGATTTTCTGATAAATCTAGTTTTCTATAGGATATAGAACCATTCATGTTTATTTGAGTTAAATTTCTATCGACAGATATTCCTATTAGGTTGTTATTATATCTGTAAATATCGCTATTAGAAAATCTGACATTATCCTTAATTTTTATTCTGATTTTACCTCTTCTATTTAGAATTTTTAAGCCTTTTTTAGTCATTACTGAAATGATGTCTTTATTCTTAATTCTAAAGTGTTTTGGTGGGTATAATATTTCATCACCAGTGTNATACTTAAATCCTTTTATTATTTTTCCTTTACTATCATACATTAATAGTTCACTTCCCTGTGTAATAAGAAATCTATAATTCTTATTATTATCATAATCAAAAACTGATAAAGGCTGAGTGATTTTATCTCTAAAGATTTTAGGAAAAGGTTTAACNTCTCTTCCATTTCTGTCAATTACATATAATCTTTTCTCAGTAGTAAATATTAGTTGTAATCTTCCATTTTTATATAGATCNACCTGTTTTNCCTCACCTAATATTTTTCCATTTAATTTCTTTTTCCAAAGAACTTTTCCTTGATTGGTAATTAAATATAGATTGTAATTGCTATCCTGAACAACAATCTCTTTCGCTTTTGTTATATGATTCGTAATAAANTTTGGTTCTATAATTAAATTGCCTTGAATTTTTGTACTAAAAATTTTATTAATCTTATTTTCTGAATATTCNTTATTATCATTGTCAATTATTCCATTTATGTGAAAAGTATGATTTTCATTTACAATTTGAATTTTTGTGTTATTAAATTCATTCATTGATGATTTTAATCCAATTAATTTTGAAATATCTATTAATGAGTTATTCTTTGAATTTATTTCGTAGGAAGATTCTTTAGATAAAAACTCATTTGATTTAGCATAGTTTTGGCTGTATAAATATGTATTTTTTAGAAGATAGCTGTCAATTAATGTTTTAATTGATTTTACTGAATTAGAAAGAAATAGNTATTCATCAACAACTGCTATTTTTTCAAATTCAATTCCCATATTTATTGAATCAATTAATTTTTTAAATCTTGCTTTATCAGCTATTTCTAAAATTTCTTTTCCTTTATAGTTATCAAAGCTTTTATAATCTTTAACTTCTGCTTTAGTTTTATTAATATTAGATGATCTAAGAATTGCTATTTGTTCGTTGTCAATCTCTAAAACTCCTATTTCTTCAATTTCATCATCACCTATTTTAAACGAATAGAAATTTTTATAACTCTTTGGAATAGCGCTGTTTATTTTGCTCTCTTTTGGTATGCTATTTTTAAATATATTATTTGATTTACTGGTTGAATCATTTATAACCGACAGTCCGTTAATTAGAATTTTATCATTAAATAAATTTGCTTTTAGAAACATATCAGAATTAATATTTTGAATTGATTTTCCAAAAACTGATTTAAAAAAATTATTTGAAAATGAGTTTTTAGCAAATATTGAAAATGTAGCATCATCTGATTTCAGGTTTTTATATTTTTCATACAGATGACTGGTCTTTAGTTCTGATTTTTCAATTTTACTTTGAGAATTTGAAATCACATAGATACTGTCAATAATTTTATTATAAACCTGATCATTACTAAAATCTATTAGCTCATTGCTTTGTTTAGTTATAATAGTATAGCTTTTATTATTTTTNTCATCTGACAAGCANATTAAAATTGGATTTTTACCAGAAAATTTTTCAACAATTTTTATCTGTTCATTAAACTTATAATCTGTTTGGTTAGCTAAAAGTTTTAATGAAACAGCATTGTTTATTANATCACTTTTAAATTTACTAGGATTATCTATTCTAATTATTAATGATGTGTTCTCTGGAATNAGGTCATCAATAGTTTGCTTATTTATTTCTATAAAATTGCAGCTGTAGGTAGAAAAAATTAAAAGAAGATATAATGAAATTAATCTCATCCTTGATATTATCAGTTTATAAAATTAAAAATTGATTTTTAATTGTTCATCATATAGCTTAAAAGATTTTCTGTGATATTTAGTTATCCCATATTTTTTTATTGCCAGTCTGTGTTCTTTTGTAGGGTATCCTTTGTTTTTTATCCAATTATATTGAGGATATTTTTTGTGGATTTTTTCCATATAACTATCTCTGTATGTTTTAGCTAAAATTGATGCAGCTGCTATATTTAAATATTTCTGATCTCCTTTAACTATTGTTTTATAATCAATATCATTAATGTTTTTAAATCTATTTCCATCAACAATTATGAAATCAACTTTGTGATTGAGTTTTATAATTGATTTATGCATTGCTAGTATTGATGCATTAAGAATATTTATTTTATCTATTTTCTTATTTGTCACATTGCAAACTGCATATGCTATTGAATTTTCTATTATTATATTTTTTGCCTCTTCTCTTTGATTTTTAGATAGTTTTTTTGAATCAGTTATTAATTCACTTTTAAAATTTTTATTTAAAATAACTGTAGCAGCAGTTACAGGACCAGCTAAACACCCTCTTCCAGCTTCATCGGTGCCACATTCAAAATCGTAATTTGAATATTGTAATTCTAACATCAAAAAATTTTGTTAATTAATTCAGATATATTGGAATGTAATTAATTTTGTAACGATATTAGCTAAATATGAAGAAATATTTCTTGTTATTTATCCTATTTACTTTCATTGGCAAATTGTACTCCCAAAAAAAACCCCCGTTGATGGAATTAAACGATGATATTAATTTATCTGGCTTATCAGATTCTATTAGAAGTAACTATGGAGATCAAAAGAGTACTAGATTGTTAAAAAATCTAGATGCTAAAATAGAAGATTACTTAATTATTAATCATTATGGTGATACAATAGTTGTAGATACTTCATTAACAATAAATAAATTTCATAAGATTAATTATTTGAGGAATGATAATTTTGAATTAATCCCTTTTTCTAACACTGGGCATACGTACAATAATTTAAGTTATAACTCAACTAATTCACAGCTTTTTCCATCCTTTGGTTCCAGAGCAAAACATTATAGTTATATGGAAATTGAAGATGTAGATTATTATGATATGCCAACTCCATTTACAGAATTAATGTATAGGTCAGTTTTTGAACAAGGTCAATTATTAGATGCACTATACTCTGTAAATACAAATAGACAATTTAATTTTACTATTTCCAGAAAAGGCCTTAGATCGTTGGGTAATTACCAGCATTTTTTAACTAGTACATCAAATTTTAGATTTTCAACAAATTATAATTCTAAGGATAAAAGATATAAACTTAGAACACACTATGTCAGCCAGAAGCTATTTGCTGAACAAAATGGAGGTATTAGAGATGAAGATATAATGGATTTTGAAAACGGAACAGATCAATTTTTAGATAGGTCAGTTTTTGATCCTTATTTTGAAAATGCAGATAATGAGCTTTCAGGAAGGAGATATTATATTGACAACAGCTATAATTTGTCTAATCAAAATGACTCGATTAAAACAAATAGTTTAGTGATAGGAAATACAATTTCTTATGAAAAAAGGTACTATAAGTTTAATCAGTCTTCTGCTAATGAATATTTTGGTGATTCATATAATCTTTCTTTAATAGATGATAAATCTAGATTAAGAAGTTTCTTGTTTAAAATTGGAGCTGATTATAAGACCAAAAAACTTGGTGATTTTGGAGTATCACTAGAATATAATAATCATAAATATAATTTTGGAAATATTGATTCTTTAAATATTTCGGGGTTTTCTAATTCAATTAAATATGATGGAATGATTTTTTCTGGTTCTTATTCAAAGAACTCAGATAAATTTAAAATTAAAGCAAATTTCTCATCATCCATTGCTGATAATATATCCGGTAATTCATTAAGCGGAAGCTTAGATTATAATTTAAATGAAGACATAAATCTCAAAGGAAATATTTCTCTTTCTTCTCACCAGCCTAATTACAACTTTTCATTGTTTAAGAGTAATTACATCTCATATAACTGGGAAAATAACTTTGAAAATATTGAGAACAGAGAATTTAATATAGAATTTAAATCCAACAAATATTTTAATCTAAGACTAGACTACTTAGATATTAAAAATTATGCCTATTTCACAAAGGATGATCTTAATGTTGTCAAGCCTTTTCAAGATCTAGATAATATTAATATAATTAAACTTAGAGTTTCTAGAGAATTTTCAATAAATAAGTTCTTTTTTGACAATCAAATTCAATATCAAAAAGTTTCTAATGGCAGAGGGATAATTAACCTTCCTGAATTAATTGCTAGAAATTCAATTTATTTCAGCAGCCATTTGTTAGATAAGGCGCTGTTCTTGCAAACAGGGTTTAGTTTTAGCTATTTTTCAAAATATTATATGAATTCATATGATCCACTATTATCTGAATTTTATGTTCAAAACAGTAAAAAAATCGGTGGATTTCCCCTAATGGACTTCTTTGTTAATGCTAAAATTCAACAAACTAGGTTATATTTTAAATTAGAGCATTTTAACTCCACTTTTACAGGTTATAATTTTTATTCTGCTCCAAACTATCCTTATAGAGATTTTTCATTTAGATTTGGATTGGTTTGGAATTTTTTCCTTTAGATAAGTGACTGACTGTTAAGTACATCAAATTTTTCTCTGAAAAATACCTGTAAAATATTTTGTACATACCAAAAAGATACTATATTTGCACCCGCTATAAGCCAGAACACCCATATTTATATGGTTAAAATATGTTAATAAATAATAATTTATTTACAGTTTGAAGTTTTGGAGGCAAAAAAAACGGTTTTATATTTGCGACCTGCTATAAAGTAGATAGCAGATAAAAATCTATGTTCATTAAAATATTGAATGATTGACAGCGTAAAATAAATTTTAATTTATTTTCAGAGAATAAACCATTTTGAGATGATAGATAGAATTTCTTTAGTTGTTAAATATATTTAAAATTTAACGATGAAGAGTTTGATCCTGGCTCAGGATGAACGCTAGCGGCAGGCCTAATACATGCAAGTCGAGGGGTAACAGGAAGTGCTTGCACTTCGCTGACGACCGGCGCACGGGTGAGTAACGCGTATACAATCTGCCTCATACTAGAGGATAGCCCGAAGAAATTTGGATTAAGACTCTATAGTATCATTTAAAGACATCTTTTTATGATTAAAGGTTACGGTATGAGATGAGTATGCGTTCTATTAGTTTGTAGGTGAGGTAACGGCTCACCTAGACTGCGATAGATAGGGGCCCTGAGAGGGGGACCCCCCACACTGGTACTGAGACACGGACCAGACTCCTACGGGAGGCAGCAGTAAGGAATATTGGTCAATGGACGAAAGTCTGAACCAGCCATGCCGCGTGCAGGATGAATGCCCTATGGGTTGTAAACTGCTTTTATATAGGAAGAAAAACTTTCTCGTGAGAAAGCTTGACGGTACTATAAGAATAAGGATCGGCTAACTCCGTGCCAGCAGCCGCGGTAATACGGCGGATCCAAGCGTTATACGGAATCATTGGGTTTAAAGGGTCCGTAGGTGGACAAATAA
>PAOX01000021.1 GCA_002710085.1 Fidelibacterota bacterium | reverse complement strand
CCTGTAACATCCATTTGAAAACCACCAACATCAACTGGAGTATCCATTGTAATTTCCATTGAAGCATCACCTACAGCACCAAAGCCAAGTGATACAATAATTTGACAAGAACTACCGTCACCATCACATACACCACACTCGTCAACTACAGCGTCACCACCACACTCACCAGCACAGTCTTCTACATTACCATCACAATCACATGCGCCATCTGCAATACCATCACCATTACATACGCCACATTCATCATACTCACCTACACAATCATCTATATCATCACAAATACCATCATCATCTAAATCATCACATTCACCAACAAAATCACAATCAGATTCACCAAAAGTAACAGGTAATGCTTGACCAGAACCATCTGATACAGCCCCTGTACCAAGAGATAAACATAAATCTTCAGGGAAGGTTCCAGATAAGTTAGTTAAGACACCGCTACTACCACCAGGAATTGTTGCTCCTGTAAATGAGAAACCAAGAACAGTCTCACCACCAGTTGAAATAATAAAACCTGCTGCAGCTGCAAGTCCACCTGAACCAGATGAAACATTTGCACCAGTTGCATTAAATTGAAACCCACCAACATCAAAAGGGGTATCCATTGTTACCTCAGCACTAGAACCATCATAGGAGCCTAATCCCATCACAACTTCTTGTGTATATAAGAATGAAAAAAGTATAGTTAAACTAACGATGATAGATTTTGTGAATCTCATTTTACTTCTCCTTAAATTGAAATCTTGTTTATTTAAATTTAATAAAATTTTTTATATCGAAACGTAACGATATGTAATAAAAATCATAATAATATAATAAAAAGCACAAAAATTAATTATGCGTTCCATCACAAAAAATGATAAAATCATAAAAATTTTGCATCTAATTTTTAAACTTTTGTATTAGTCTCGTATTAGAGGAGATATAGATATTAATTGATTAATATTTGCACACATAAAGTATTAATCATTACAAAGTTGCGTTATCTATTTATTCACAATAATACTTCTAAGACTCAACTAAATATGCAATACTTTTGATAGCATTTTCAAGATTTTTTCCTGAAATTGAAGAAATTTTTAGTATTTCCAATTCAATTGGCAAGTCTTGTTTTGATAATACGGTATCATCTACTGTATCAATTTTAGATAGAATTAGTATTTTAGGTAACTTATCAAGATCCGGTTTGTGATTTATTAATTCCTTTTTTAAAGCTTGATAGTCGCTATTAATCTGCTCTGAATTTGCATCAATNATAAANACNAAAACTTTTGTTCTTTCAATATGNCNTAAAAATTGACTTCCTAANCCTTTACCATCTGAAGCACCCTCTACTAAACCAGGAATATCAGCCATAACAAAAGATTTATAATTACCATATTTTACTATNCCAAGATTTGGAGATAANGTCGTAAACGGATAATCTGCTATTTTTGGTTTTGAATTAGAAATTTTAGAAATTAATGTAGATTTTCCTGCATTAGGAAAACCTACTAATCCTACATCCGCCAGCACTTTTAATTCAAGTGCTAATGATAATTCTTCACCCAAAGCACCATCATTTGCAATCTTAGGAGCTACATTATTTCTAGTTTTAAATCTAGCATTACCAAANCCACCATTACCCCCTTTTGCAATTACAAAATTTTCATTATTTTCTTTAAAATCATGAATTACATGTTCGGTATTAGAATTTTTAACAATCGTTCCAACAGGTACCTTAATTATTAAATCATCACCATTTTTACCATGACAATTTTTACCTTTTCCATGCCCACCTCTCTGAGCTTTATAATGATGATTGTTAGGTAAATCTTGAAGGGTTGCAAGCTGTTTGTCAGANGTAAAAATTACATTTCCACCATTACCCCCATCTCCACCACAAGGACCTCCATTGGGTCTAAATTTCTCTCTTAAAAAAGCAATACATCCATGTCCACCATCACCTGCTTTAACATGAATTATTGTTTCGTCTATAAATCGCATGATTACATATTATTTATTAAAGCATCACCAAATTCTGAACATTTTAATTCCGTAGCATTATTCATTTGTCTNGCAAAATCATANGTNACTGTTGCATCNGAAAANGTTTTNTCCATTGANTTTAAAATTAAATCTGCAGCTTCATTCCAACCCATATATCTAAGCATCATTTCACCAGATAAAATAACTGAACTTGGATTGACTTTNTCTAGTCCTGCATATTTTGGCGCTGTACCATGTGTAGCTTCAAAAATTGCCTTNCCTGATANATAGTTAATATTTGCTCCTGGAGCTATTCCAATTCCTCCGACTTGAGCAGCNAAAGCATCTGAAACATAATCACCNTTTAGATTCATGGTAGCAATAACATCATATTCATCNGGTCTAGTTAAAATCTGCTGTAAAAATGCGTCCGCTATAACATCCTTAATAATTATTTTACCTTGATCTTCAGCTTGTNTTTGCATTTTATTTGCATGNTCAGAACCATGNTCNGCCTTAATTTTATCATATTGAGCCCAAGTNAAGACAGAATCNGAGAACTTACTCTCCGCTATNTCATATCCCCAATCTTTAAATCCACCTTCAGTGAATTTCATAATATTTCCTTTATGAACTAAAGTAACGCTCTTTCTATTATTATCAATAGCATACTGTATTGCTGCNTCAACTAAACGATGAGTTCCTTCTTCTGATATAGGCTTAATACCTAAACCACATGTTTCAGGAAATCTAATTTTACTATACTGATCAGGGAATGTACTTTTCATAAAATCTAAAAACTTGTTTAAATCTTCACTTTTAGATAAAAATTCTATACCAGCATAAATATCTTCTGTATTTTCTCTAAATATAACCATATCAATAAGTTCAGGAGCTTTAACTGGAGATGGAACATTATTAAACCATGTTACAGGCCTTAAACATACATATAAATCAAGNTTTTGTCTAAGCGCAACATTAATAGACCGAATTCCACCACCAACTGGCGTAGTTAACGGNCCTTTTATTGCTATTAAATATTCATTTATAGCATCTAATGTCTCTTGTGGGAGCCATATATCCTCATTATAAACCTCATTAGCTTTCTCACCTGCAAAAATTTCCATCCATTCTATTTTTCTATCACCATTATATGCNTTTTTAATTGCTTCATCAAAAACACGAACTGATGCTGCCCATATATCAGCACCTATCCCATCACCTTCTATAAATGGAATAATTGGATTTGAAGGAACATTAAGAGCTCCATTTGAAATTGTAATTTTNTGACCTTTTTGAGGGATATCTATTTTTTGCATATCTATATTCTATTCCTTATCTTTTTTTATATTTTTAGTATCACTATTTTTTTTTGATCCTTGCTTATAATCGGTCAAGTAAAAACCCGAACCTTTAAATATTAATCCAGATCCANCACTTATCATCTTTTCAATCTTTTTTGATGAACAAAATTTGCAATTTGATATAGGTTTTTCACTCATACTTTGAAAAACAACAAANATCTCATCACAACNCAAACATTTATAATTATAAGTTGGCATACCGNTAAATATAAAAAGAAATTAAGAATTTAACTTGATTTTTGAATAGCTGTAATAGCCGCAATATTAATAATGTCATCAATACTGCAACCTCTAGACAAATCATGAACAGGCCTATTTAAACCTTGCAATAGAGGTCCCCAAGCAGTATAACCTGCTAGTTCCCTAGTAATTTTATATGAAATGTTGCCCGCATCTAAGTTAGGAAAAATAAATACATTAGCATCACCATGAAGGTTAGAATNAATATTTTTNCTTTTTGATATTTCTNCNGATANNGCCGCATCAAATTGNATTTCTCCTTCATGTTTTATGTTNGGAAATTTCTTAGAAAAAATATTAACAGCTTCTTTAACTCTATCAACTCTATAATGNCTAGCACTACTATTGGTAGAAAAAGATAAAAATGCAACTTTTGCTTCTTGTGANGTAACTAAAGTATGAATATCAGATGCAGCCTTAGCAATATAAGCCAATTGTTCAGAATTAGGNTCTGGAATGACCGCNCAATCAGAATATGTNAATATATTTTTTTTATCAGGAGACATCATAATAAAAGCGCTAGAAATCCATTTATAATTTGAATCGATACCCACTATCCTTAAGGCAGAACGAATAATTTCAGCTGTTGACCTAGATGCGCCTGCAATAACTCCATCAACATCATCACATGCAAGAATAGTTAAAGCTTTATTAACAGGNTCCTTNAGATAATTTTCAANTTCAGAAACAGGCCANTTATCAGTAAATTTTTGCGATGAAATAAAGTCAAAATATTTTTGATTATCTCTAAAATCATTCACATTTAAAACATTAAAACCCATCTGATTTAATTGCGATGTAGCTTCCTTAACTCTATCATCATCTGATTCGGGAAGCAAAATAGACGCTTTAATTGAACTTGCTTTTTCTAATAACTTTTTCAAATATTGATTAGTATCCATATTTGTTTTGAAGCGCTAATAAAACTGAATTTGGCACATAATCTGAAATATCACCTTTTAAAGAAAAAACCTCTTTTATGATAGAAGAGCTTATATGNGTATATTTTTCATGAGGCATTAAAAATATTGTGTTAATTTTAGCATTTAATTTTCTATTCATTAATGACATTTGAAATTCAGATTCAAAATCAGAAAAAGCCCTTAATCCTCTAATAATAACATTAATATCCATTTTTTGAGCATAATCAACTAATAAACCATCAAAAATGACTGGNTGNACATTATTTAAGTCATTAGTATTTTCTGTTAATAATTTTAATCTTTCANCATCTGAAAAAAGATATTTTTTTGATGAAGANGTTTTTGAAATACCAATAATAACTTTATCAAAAANTTTAGATGCTCTAGAAATAATATCTAAATGACCATTGGTTANTGGATCAAAAGAGCCNGGATAAATTGCAATATTTAATTTAGAGTCCAAAATGCTACCTGTGTACTTCCATATTTTTTAATTCTAATATCATCTTCAAATNNTAATGTTTTTGTTTTTTTCATTTCCATACAAAAAATACCTTTATCATTCAATAANTTAGAAATAGATTCTTTAATATCAAAAAAATTTAATTCAGAATATGGNGGGTCTGCAAAAATAACATCAAATTTTTGAGTNTTTGTATTTAAAAACCGTTCTACATCCATTCTATGCAATTTAACATCATCATCCTTACATACCTTATTAATATTATTTAATAAAATTTTAAATACTTTGGGATTCTTTTCTATAGCAGTCAGATGGCAAGCCCCTCTACTTAATGACTCTATCCCTAAACTACCAATACCCGAGTATAAATCTAAAACTCTCATACCATTTAAAGGGCCTAAAATATCAAAAATTGATTTTCTTACTTTTGCTTGGGTAGGACGTACAATATTAGTATTAAAATATGATAGCTTTCTTCCTTTGTACTTACCTGCAATAATGCTAATCATGGAATAAATTATTTGTTATAATAAAAGGATTACTTAATTGGGAAATTCCATTTTGGTTTAGCATCCCAACTAACTTCATCATTTTCAATATAACCAGGACTACCAGGACGGAAATTAAATATTAGAAATCTATTTTCTTTATAGTTTTCATCGATTGGAGAAATAATCTTATAATTAGCTGGCTTATCAGTATAATACTCCCCTATATCCCACATTCCATTTTTATTTGCATCAATATACTGTTCACCCGTATCATATTCATTATTGCCAGATAATATGATTTGATATTCCTCTTGATTAATAGGCGATAATGTTAAATGATCAGTTAAATCATATCTTTTTCTATCATAATCTTCTATATTAATTGTCCTATTAATTATTTCATATGCAGATATAAATCTACTTTTAAAATTATATTTAACTTTCAAAGTATCACCAAATTCTAATTCATTTTTTAATTCATCTTCAAAATCAGCAAATAAATCTTCCCATTCATCATCCGATATATCTCCCTCATCACCTTGAGAATCACCATCAGAAATATCTTCTACAATATTATCAATACAACCCTGTTCTAAATCCCAAATACATTCACTATCCTCTAAACAACTTGACTCTGTTTTGTAATCAGAACATTGTCCCATACTTTCTTCAATCTCATACCAAATATCCATATCTAATAGCTTCCTAATTATATGATTTGAAGCCTCTTCTTCTGTTTCATCAAACTCTTCATCATCAATATATGTAATAGTATATGTTGTATCACTTATTAATTTATTTAAATATGTTGAGTCTAAAGTAATTAATTGTCCTTCTGTGAATGGTATTCCAAAATTCCATAGACTATCATATTCATTCTTAGGTATATATCTAAATAAATATTCATTTTTAACATAACTTGTTTGAACCTCATTATTATCAACTGGCTCTTTAAGTGTATATATAGTATCAATTACATTTTCAGTAATAATAGAAGAATTACTAAATAAAGTATCAAGCATATATCCAAAATTTCTCGGAATATCAACTTTTACAGTATCTGCACAATCTCTTCTAACGAATCGAATCAAATTTTCAACAGAATATAATGAATCAATAGTTTTAAGTGATGGCTTAGTAAAGCTTGCAGTCTTAGTATTATAATCTATTTGAATAAGAGGAACTCGATCAGGAATGTTCTTTACATCTTCAATTTCAGGGATTTCATATATTCTCGTACCTTCATAACCAACACTTTTCATATCATAGATAGTTTTATCAATGTAATTCAATCTATCTTTTTTATCAATAAGACTTAAATCAATCTGACTATCTACTCTTGAACCATCAATAGGGTCCATTAAAAAAGTTGCTTCATATGAGCATGACAAATAGATATTTTTATTCCCACTAAGTGTTTCATTAGCAATCAAAGAATCTCTAACATGCATAATAGTTTCAAAAACTAATTCTTTATCATCTACATACTCATCCGTTAATTTNTGATAAGACTTAAGAGCNTAAGCTAAATCAAGCATTCTTTGTCTACTNTCAGAAATTTTAGAATTTTCTTCATTCCATATCAATGGAGGNATTGAGATAATAAATATTAATAACATAATTAAAAATACTAATCCCCAATCATATACGAATGACTTTAATTCTATTTGNTTTTTATCTAAAGAACTATTTTTTGTATTTATTTTCATAAGTTAAATTTCGATAAAATTATTCAAATTTAGAACAATTAATATCATTACCTAAAATTTCTTTCATTTTTTCCATTAATAATATAAAGTCTTTGTCCTTTTTATCAGAAGTAATAATATTAATCTTAACAAATTGATCTCCATTAGTTCTCCTTCTAGGATCAGGCATTCCTTTTCCTTTAACTCTAACTACTTGACCTGATTTAATGCCTTTTGGGATAGTTAAATTCACATCACCATTTATAGTAGGAACCTTAACTTTATCTCCTANAACTGCCTGATGATATCCAATAGAGATAGCTAAATAAATATCACTGCCATTACGTAAAAATAATGGATGTTCTTTTTCTTCAAAATAAACTATTAAATTACCATCATCTTCTTTNTTAAGACCTTGATTCCCCATAGCTTGCACAACTTGATAGTGCTCTGATGAAACTCCTTGAGGTATATCAAAAGTAACCTCTGNAGTTTTTTTATCTCTACCACCTANCATTCCTTGGCCATTNCAATTATTGCATTCAACAATATTAACTACTTGACCTAAGAAAGAATTGCTTACTCTCTTTAATTGNCCTGANCCTCCACATGATGAACATTGTTGAGGAGTTTGCCCAGAGATTCTTTCCAATCTTTTTATTTTAACTGTTTTAGAACCTCCAGAGTACATTTCTTCTAAAGTTAATGGAATAGATATTTTGAGATCACTACCACCCTTTTTTCTTCTACCGCCTCTTTGATTTACAAAAATATCACCAAATCCTCCTCCACCTCCAAAGATATCTCCAAACGCTGAAAAAATATCATTAATGTCCATATTAGAAGAGAATCCTGCGCCACCAGGACCATTATTAACTCCCGCATGACCAAACTGATCATATCTTTGTCTTTTTTCAGTATCACTTAAAACTGAATAAGCCTCAGCAGCTTCTTTAAATTTTTCCTCAGCAGCTTTATTATCAGGATTCTTATCTGGATGATATTTAATAGCTATTTTACGATANGCTTTTTTAATTTCANCCTCTGAAGAGCTTTTGTTTACCCCTAAAATTTCATAGTAATCTCTCATTTNTTCCCTTTACTTACTATTACTTTGGAATGTCTAATTATTTTNTCTTTAATCTTGTAACCTTTTTCAAACTCTTCAATAATTATATTNTCTTTTTCTTTTGAATTTTGACTCATGATTGCTTCATGAAAATCAGGNTTAAAAATATCACCTTTAGAATCAAAAGGTTCAACTTCATAAGATGATAATATTTTTTTTAGTTTTGATTCAATCATGGATATTCCATCAACAATTATTTGACTATCACTACTATTTTTATCATTTAAAATTCTATGGATNTCATCAATTATAGGAAGAAATGAACCAATAATTTTTTCAGTTGAATTCTGGTATGAATCAATCAAAGATTTATTACTACGTTTTTTAAAGTTTTCAAACTCAGCCATCAATCTAATATATTTTTCATCTGAGTGAGATAAATCTGCTTTCAACGATTCAATCTGANTNTTAAGTTTTTTTAGCTTAGCACTAGAAGAACTAGTNTTTTTTACTTTTTTACTATCTTTTTTTTCTTTCTTTGGCATTAAAAATTCCTCATTCTAAATAATTAGATACACCTAAATTACTACCAATTAATCCAAGAAGGATACCAAATATTAAATTTANATATATATANANNTNNAANGAAATTGTNCTAATCAAAGAATNAGNTAAAAAATGATTATACATATCTAAAGAAAATGAATTAAAAATTAAAAATATAATTNAGCTTGAAAAAACAAAACCAATAAAACCATGAATTANTCCTTCAATAATAAAAGGAGCTTTAATAAAATATTTNTTTGCTCCATGTAANTTTANTATTCCAANAAGATCTTTTCTTGATTCAATGCTAAGCTTTATAATATTAGAAANATTAAAAATNCTAACAATAAAAACTATTATNCCAATAATAAAAATNATAGAATANCTCATTGATAANGCTTTNNCAAATTTAATTAAATATGANCGAGGATANACTGTTTTATCTANTTTATTACCATATTTTTCATTAATAGAGCTAATAACCCCATCTATTTCATNAACTTCATTTAAATCAATANTAACNGAACATAAACAAGGAATNAAATTTAAATCATCCTTTAACCATGTTTNTAAATTTTGATCTANATTATTAAATANTTGATTTCTATCTTCAAANTCANCTTTTTGAAAATTGAATTCNTNTTTAATNTCATTACATATTTTTCTAGATTCTATATCATCTATTGAATTNCTAATAAATATTTTNAAAANAGATTCATTATCTTTAAAATTTTCAGATATATTATTTGTGATATTTGANATATAAATAATNAAAGANATAACAATTAANCATATCATAATTGTAAGAGAAGAAATAAATGANTATAAAGGATATCTCTTTAATGATTGAAAACTTTCAAATAAAATAAATTTTAGTTGCTCTATCATGAAACTACTTTTCCATNATTTAATTCTATAAAATGTTCAATTCTATTTTCAATNAAAGGATANTTATGAGTAGCCATAATAATNGTAGTNCCTAANTTAGATTCAGNTTCTAATAAATCAATTATATCATCAGAAGANCTTGGATCTAAATTTCCTGTAGGNTCATCAGCAACNACAATTTTCGGATTCTTAATTAACGCTCTAGCTACACATATTTTTTGCTGTTCCCCACCACTTAATTCAATAGGATAAGCATGACTCTTATGGCCTAAACCTACCTTTATCAAAATATCCCGCACTTTTTCTGAAATAATTTCTTTTTTGGAACCAATAATTTGTAATGGTAGAGCTATATTTTCAAAAATAGTTCTATCGTTCATTAATTTAAAATCTTGAAAAACCATTCCAATATCTCTTCTATAATGAGCTAAATCTATATCATTAAATAATGATATATCCATATTATTAACGATTATTTTACCAGAATTTGGTGTAATTGAGCGTAAAATAGAATTAATGATTGTAGACTTACCTGCTCCAGTAGGGCCCATTAAATATACAAATTGTCCTTTTTCTATATTAAAAGATACATTATGGATTCCTCTTGAATCAGAATGTTTAACAGATACATCAATAAAATTAATCATGAAATTTACTCTACTATAATTTTAAAATAATTTAAATATGAAGAAAAAGTATATAAATAATAATAATAAACCTGACATTTTTGAGATTGACTTATTAATCAAATAGCTTAATAATAAAATTAAATGACAGGCAATAAATATTACAGCTATTAAACTTCCACCATTTATCAAATCACTACTTACATTAATATTTGTAAATAATGAGGAAATTCCTAAAACAAATATCACATTCAAAATATTAGAACCGATTATATTTCCAATCAATAAATCATATTTTTTTCTTTTA
Source organism: Fidelibacterota bacterium (assembly GCA_002710085.1). The sequence goes on along the minus strand of PAOX01000021.1, from coordinate 4,269 downwards.
ATCGATGCTAATCCAGTAAATAATTCTGGTAATGAAGTTCCCAAAGCAACTATTGAAAAAGCAATATTTAATTCACTTATACCTAATAACTTGGATATTTCTAATGCATTTTCAACTATTAAATTTGTACCTAAAGATAATCCAACAATACAAACAATAATAATAAACAAACTATATAACAAATTAACTGAGGAATCCTCAATATATTCCTGATTAGAATTATTGGCTGATATNAAATAATAAAAATAAAATAAAAACGATAACAATAATACAATACCATGAATATAGTTAATGGTAACATTAAAGTATATACAAATAAGAACATAGCCACCTAAAAATGATATAAAGAATAAATCTTTCAAGATATCAGATTCAAAAATAACTTTATATAAAAAAGCACAACAACCTAATACAAGAGCAATATTTGCGATATTGGAACCAAGTATATTACCTATAACAATACCTGATGATATTAAACTACCTGCATCATTTGGGGTGCTATATAAAAAAATAGAATACAGAGATACTAATAACTCAGGTAGACTAGTACCTAAAGCAACTACTGATGCACCAATAATAATTGGTGATATTCTTATTTTTTGAGATATTACAATTGAATGGTCAATAAAAGACTCGGAAGAATAATACAAAAAAACGCATCCTAAAAAAAATAAAACAAAAGGTATTAGATGCTTAATAAGTAGCAATAAACCAAGTAATGTACCATCATCATTTATTACCATTTAATTCACATATAAACCATTAGAATGAATCAAATGGTTTATCTCCTCATTTAAATAATCTTTAATTTTATCTTCATTACCACAAGAAATTTTATTTCTAATTTCTGTAGAAGATATATTGTAATTAAAATCTATAAAATTTATNTGTTTCTGATTACTTAACTCTGATAAATTTCGATCAAAACAAATAACTTTAACTTCATTTTTAATTTTATGGTAATCTTTCCAATTAGATAAATTTTTATATTGATCTGCACCTACAACCATATGAATAGAGGCACTACTAAATTTTTTTTTCAAATAAAAAATAGTATCTATAGTATANTTAGGTTTGATTCCTGAATCTATTTCAAATCTATCAATTAAAACTTTATCAGAATCTCTATGATCTATTAATAATCTTAACATACTAATTCTTTGTTCTGCACTTGCTAATGGAATATTTTTTCCAGGCGACTGTGCTGCTGGAATAAAAATAAATTTATCACATAAATCCATACAGTATTTATAAATTAATTTATGCCCTTTATGAGGAGGATCAAATGTNCCTCCAAAAAAAAATACATTCATTTGTAAAGCCTATATAAACCTGAAAAACCTAAACCATTTTTATAATCTTCCAACATATCTTCTGCTTCANTTTTATTATTTGAATTATTGAAATTCAACTGATTAGATTCAAAATATAGCTTNGCTTGATTATAATCATCCATAACTATATATGTAAAAATATACGAAACNAAAGCTCTATCATAATACTTAGTATCATAAAATTCTGATAAAATAACATCAAAATAAAAGAATGCTGAATCAAACTTCTTCATTTTTAAGTACAATCTTCCAGCCTCATAATTTTTCTTTGCAATTCTATTTCTCAATTTCTCAATCATTTCATAACTATCTTGCTTATATTGGGAATATGGGAAGTTATCTAAAAATTCTTGNATTATAGANATTGCAAACAAAGAATTTGATTGGTCTTTATTGTAAGGTAAAGTCACCTCAAAAGCACATCTACATTTCATAAATTGAGCTAATTCNACATTTTCAATNTTTTTTGAGAACATTGAATAATAATTAAAATTATAAGANGCTTCATCATATTCTTCTAATGCAAATAANGTTTTAGCAAGATAAAATGTTGATTCTAGACCTAAATTAGTNCCTTGTTCATTCTGTACTAAAAATTNAAACTCATCTTTTGCTTTTTGAAATTTATTCTTTGANAAATANCTCTTTCCTAATGCAAATTTTTCTGAATTTGATGCTACATCTTTCTTGAATGAGGAACATCCTTGAATGAAAAGTAGACTTATAATTAATATTAAACGAATTGACATCAATTTAATTTAATAATTATTTCTGCTTGATGAAAATCTATTGTTGGATTATAATCGTAAGATAAGGACATATCATCTGATAAAATACTACTAACAATTAAAGCATCAATCATACTAATAGCATGATTTGCATAAATTGCAATCATAACCCAATCTTGAATTTTATAATTCTTTACAGATTTATCATAAATAGTTTTGGCATACGCCTTGTTAGGACTGGTTGCATTATCTTGCCCCCAATCATTTGTACTTCTTTCTATCTGATCCTGATCATCCCAACCAGTAAAAAATTGATCNTATTTTACAATTTCTTCATAAAAATCATGNGTTCTAAGCATACTTAAATTGTATTGATTTNCAAAATCTTCCGCATTGCCATCAATATCNAAATCATACTCATTATAAACACTTTCAAATGAAGTTGTATTAGTTTTTATATATATTCTACTTCCTTCAATATTAGGATCATCATAGAAGAATTCTAATCCATGNCCAGAATTAATTGNACTATATTCTCCTGATTCTTCATTTGAAAATAAATCTCTANANNGATATTTATCAGGATCATTAGGATTNTCANAATCATANTAATGATCACACCAANTTGAAAAACTCCAATGNTNATCAGCATAATCTTGATAATCAACCTTAAATCTTTCAGCTTGATTNGTNTAATANANATANCTAGCCCAACCTAAAATTTCAATTCCTGCAAAAATAATACCTTTTGTTTTTTGATTATTTATAAAATATTGTGCAGAACCAGGTAAAATAGCTGAAGCTAAAACAGCAGTAATTTTATTATCCTTATTTAGATAAGAAACAGTTTCTATTTTTGTGTTATCTTGATAAGATAAATCATTAATTACATTAGATAAAGAAAATAAATTATCATAATATTGTGTATTTGAAAACACAAAAGCATATAAAAATAGAATAATTAATTTTTGCATTTTAAACACCTTTAAAAATCAAATAAAAATTTCATATAAGTTTTACCATCATCTAATTTAATATCATCTGCTGATACAGGAAAATGATGTTCCAATGTAATTGCTGCAGGATATCCATAAAATAAAAAACCCTTTGCTCTTATTTCAATTCCTGATGAAAACTTAGGCAAATCAATTGGAAAAGCTTCACCATACTGAGCAACTAAACCAAAAGAAAGTTTATTGAATCCTACAAAATCACGAATACCCAAAAACTGATCTTTAAAAATTAATTTTCTTAAATACAGCGAATTAGTTATTAAACCCCAACCAGTAAGGTTAGGCTCATAAAATGTGTAACCTTTTAATCCAGGCATTCCTCCGCCAAAAAAATAGAAAAAATCATCTACATTTTTATTCCCAATCAAAGCCATTCTAACTGAGTTTTCTATAGAAATATCATACCGCTTTAAATAATTAAACGATTTAAAACTTAAATCAAATCTAGATGTATTATTAGGCTTAAGTACAGAACCATAAGTTCCATAATCTTCATTTAATGCAATACCTTCCATAAAATCATTCCACTCATAACCCATAGTCATATCTAATATGTAACCATTACTAGGGAGCATTGCACCTAAAAATTTAGGTTTTATCTTTTTTGTTAAAATTCTTAGAGATAAAACATTTCCGTTATAATAATCAAAACCTAGTTTACCATAACTGACAATTTTTTGTTCTTCACCATTACTTATAAATTCTTGAGTTACAGTTTGATAAATTTTTTGATTATACAGTGTATAATTATAATTTAACCAAAATTTAAAATTTGATTTTGAAAAACGAGCACCTAAATCACTTGAAAATAAATGATAATCAACTTCATTTCTAATATCTATATTATCAACAAACAAACTATCTACTGTATAATAATCAAAATTCTGATTTGTATTTCGACTAGCCCAGAAAAAATTAAAATATAATGTTGGAGATAATTTTTTATATTCAAACATTAACATTGCATCGATATCAGATAATTTGTTAACTGAAAATCCACCAAATAATGATAACTGACCTACTACATCTTCTGAGAATGTGTAAAAACCATATTTTAACGTTTCATAATCAAGCATAATACGAGGTACAACATGTAGCTCAGACATGCTTGTAGAATAATCAGTACTATTATTATGAAAATCCAATTTTTCAGGAATTTCTAAATTAGATGACTTATTTACAACAAAATCTGTA
>PAOX01000020.1 GCA_002710085.1 Fidelibacterota bacterium | reverse complement strand
CCAATTGCTTTAATTGATGATAAAATGCCTGTTGTTGTTGTTGTAACACAAAAAAGATATGAAAAAATTCTTTCTAATATTCAGGAAGTAAAATCAAGAGGTGGAAAGCTACTAGTTATTAGTGCTATGGACACAAAAGACTTAAGAGATTTAGCAGATGATTTTATTTATTTAGATGGAGTTTCTGAAATACATAATTCTTTAACACCGATATTAACATCTGTCCCATTACAATTACTTGCATACCATATTGCTGTTATAAAAGGATGTAATGTTGATCAGCCAAGGAATTTAGCTAAATCTGTAACGGTTGAGTAATTTTAGATTATGATTAATATAATTTTAAATTGTTTTCTTAGTATCTCTTTATTTATAAGTGGTGGACATATACTAAGTTCTAATTTCAAATCACATCATTATAGTGATGAAGACTATAAAGATATATTCTATCTAAAAAATTGTCATACCATTTCTAAATATTGTACAAAACATTCCAAATTTGAAAATATAAAAAAAATAAGTTCTAATCATGATGGTGTAGATAGAACTATCTATAAAGTAGAGTAAAGTTTTCTAACAAATCCTCAATTATTTCTAATATGTTTATATATTTATATATTGTAATTATTTTTCTATTATCTTCAACTCCCCCAAGTATGGTTTCTTCAATACAAATATATGGTTTAGATAAAATAATTCATTTTATAGAATACTTTATTTTAGGGGTAATTTATAGATTTTCAATAAATCAGCTATTAAGCAAATATTATTTTTTGATAATTTTGATTCCAATTATAGATGAATTTATCATTCAAGATTATTCTGGCAGGAATGTAGATGTTTTTGATTTTATTGCTAATGTATTAGGTTTAATTTTTGGAATTATTATTTCTAAAGAATTTTTTAAAAAAATAAATTAACATAATGTTAATAAAAATATAGTACTTACAGCATTTAAATAAACTAAAGCTTTCTTATTCTAAAAATAATGGTTAAATTCGCACATCAAAGCTTTATTTAAAATATTAGTTTTGTTATTTATCTTTTCTTGTGGAGCAAAACCACCAGACAAAATCACTACCTCAAAAACTTATCATAAAAATGGTCAAGTTAAGTATCTAATTACTTACAAGAATAGCTTTATTAATGGAGATTTTATTGAGTATTATGATAATGGTCAGATTAAATCCTCAGGTAATTATGTAGAAGATCAAAAGGATGGAGAGTGGCTTACTTTTTATAAAACAGGCCAATTAGAACAATCTCAGAATTATGTTAATGGTAAATTAGATGGTCAATGGGTATATTTTTATATTAATGGAACAGTCAAGCAAAGCGTTCATTATAAAAAAGGTTATAAGCATGGTGATTATATTAGATATAATGAGCATCAAAATATTTTAAGTTCCAGGAAATATAAAAATGGAAATCAAGATGGTAAATGGATTAGTTATTACAGCGATGGTCAACTTAAATATGAAAGAAATTATCAAAATGGAGTTGAGCATGGTAAATGGATTAGCTATTATAAAAATGGTCAATTAAAATATAATAAGAATTATAAAAATGGATTACAAGATGGGGAAAACTTTGTTTATTATCAGAACGGACAATTAGAATATGTTTCAAATTTTGTTAATGGTGACAAGCAGGGTAGATGGATTTATTATTTTTCAGATGGTCAAGTTTGGTATGAAAAAAATTATCAATATGCAGTTGAAAATGGGCCATATATTGAATATTATCAAAATGGTCAGATAAAGACTGATGGAACATATAAGATTGGAAAACAGGATGATCTGTGGGTATCATATTATGAAAATGGCAATCTAATGGAAAAAGTAAATTATAAAAATGGTTATTATGATGGAGATAATATTGTTTATCATAGTAATGGAAAAATTAAGTCAAAAGGTTATTGGGTTAATGGAAAAAAACATAAATTGTGGGCTTGGTATCATCAGAATGGTCAGCTTCAAGAAGAATTAAGCTATAAGGATGGAGAGATAAGCTGGTAGATGTCTCATAATTTAAAAGTTCTTATAACAGGTGGCGCTGGTTTTCTTGGGTCGCATTTATGTAGAAGGTTGTTAAATGAAAATTTTAAAGTTATTTGTGTTGATAATTTCTATTCAAGCCATCATTCTAATATAGATTCATTAAAAAGTAATCCAAATTTTTTATTTTTAGAGCAGGATGTCTGTCAATTAAAAATTGAAAACAAAATTGACTATATCTACAACCTAGCTTGTCCAGCTTCACCAGTACACTATCAATTTGATCCAGTTAAAACAATTCAAACAAATATATTAGGTTCTATAAATGTATTAGAATTAGCAAAAAAAAATAAAGCTAAGATTCTTCAAGCATCTACCAGTGAAGTTTATGGAGATCCTTCTGTATCTCCTCAAAAAGAAGATTATTGGGGTAATGTTAATCCTATTGGTATAAGATCTTGTTATGATGAGGGTAAGAGAGCTTCGGAAACTTTATTTTTTGATTATTACCGTCAATATGAAGTTAATATAAAAGTGTGTAGAATTTTTAATACATATGGTCCTTATATGGCTCAAAATGATGGAAGAGTTATATCTAATTTTATTATTCAGGCATTAAATAATAAAGATTTATCAATTTATGGCAGTGGTAACCAAACTCGTTCTTTTTGTTATGTTGACGATTTAATAGATGGTCTTATAAAAATTATGAACACGGAAGATTCCTTTACTGGTCCTGTAAATTTAGGTAATGATTTAGAATTATCAATAAAAGATATCGCGGAAAAGATTATTAGGTTATCAAATTCCCACTCATCAATTAATTGTATTGACCCAGTTTCAGATGANCCAATGCAAAGAAAACCTGATTTAGGNTTAGCGAAAAAATATATAAATTGGANCCCAAAAACTGATCTTGATCAAGGTTTNAAGTTAACAATTGATTATTTTAGAAATATTTTAAATAAATAATTAAAACGAATAGTATAAGTTTATATTAAAAGAATCTAATAATTCGTAATCAAACTCGACACTACCATCATCTTTAGAAACTCCAATATATTTATTGTATTGAGTTTTAATTCCTAAATTAAGTGGCAAATCATAAGATAGTGCAATTGCAGAAATTCCAGAAATTCCTGTACCATTATTTAATTTTGATAATCCNCCACCTACACTAATTTTCATCTTATCTGATATTTTTTTATTTAAATATCCCATGCCATAAGCTGCTTTTAAATCTGTATTACCATNTTTTGCAGTAAAAGTAGNCATACTAACTTCTCCAGTTAGTATCCCTATATCAAGGCTTCCACCAAAATTTAATCCAGATTCATANAAGTCAGCTGAAGTGCCCATAGGCATAGACATTCCACCATATACTTTCATTCCAGAAAACATCTTAAATAAATTTAATTCAACTTCAATATTTATTTTTTCTATATCAGTATCAGTTGTTGTGTTATTATCTTTAANACACTCTTTAAAGGGAACTAGATTTCCAAATTTATCAAAACTATATTTACCCGNCTTTTCATTGTGNTTACTTTTTGGTGTCATAGAAATAGTTTTTCCATCTTGATTTTTATGTATTTTCCATCCTTCTTGATCGACAATAACATATGAGCATTCAGGATAGATGCCATCTTGAAGATATTGCGAAAACAATAATGAGCTTAGTAATGCAGTTATAGTAATGATTTGTTTCATAATTTATACTCTCCCTTATAAAAGTTATTTANAAACTTAAGATATTTTTAAATCAAATAAAAAAATTATTTTAAAAAACAATACTTCTGCCAAAATCTGACTGATTCTGCCCAGTCTTTAGATGAATACTCTCCTTTTGTGCCACCTTCTAGCTGTAATTGGTTACGCATCATAGTAATAGGCCCCATAGGTAAATTATTAATTTCATTTGGTATTGCATGAAATGATATAAGTTCCCAATCTTTATTTGTTTCATTTTCATTTGTTTCTTTTAAAACATCATGTCTATAAAGTATTAAATCTACATTTTGAGTTTTCAATGGATTGCCATTAAGAGCTCTGATTCTTATGTAAGGCTCTTCATTATCCCGTCTTTTTACTTGTTCTGCAATTAATTTGGTTTGTTTATCTATTTTAACAATAGGGCATATAAAATCATTAATATATTTATTATCTACTCTAACTAAAACAACACCTTGTCTATATCCTTGTTTATAATTTCCTTCTGCAAGCTGTATTGATGCATGTTTAGCTATTTCATCAAAAGATAATGTTTTAGCATATGTTTTACCTGAATTTTTTGTTTGTCTTTTAACGAATGTGTTAACTCCAACCGAATTATTTTTCAAAATTTGCTCCAGTATTTTTAAATAGTATAAAAAAAGATTTTTTTAAAATTAAATTAAGCATACTATTATATATAATTAATATTACTTATGGAAGGTAAAAAATGAATGATAATAATAAAAGTTTAAATGATATCTTAAATGAATATCAATTATTAGAAAACGAACTTATTAGCACTAATGGTGAAATAAATGAAGATTTAGAAAGTAAGCTCAATTTACATGAAAAAGAATTGGGTGAAAAATTAGATGGGTATGAACATTTTGTAAGATATTTAAAAGGAAAAGTAGAATATCTAAAATCAATGGAAAATCATTATTCAAAAAGAAGAAAAGTACTTGAAAATTCTATTAAAAGATGTAAAAATTCAATGACTAGCTCATTAGTAATTACAGGCAAAAATAAAATCCAAACATCTGATTTTAATTTCTCGTTAGGCAAAAGTCAAAAATGGTCTATTAATATTGAAATTATGAATGAAGATGATAAAGTAGAGTTAATAGATAAAAATTTAGCCGAGAATACATTTCAAGTAAAATTATCTGATATTAAAACTGAGTTTAGTAATATTGATTCAGAAGATATTCCTGAATGGATTAATATTGAAGAAACAGATTTTATTAAAGTAAGGTAAAGTAATGAATCTTGAAATTGAACGAAAATTTTTAATAAATAAAATTCCTGATAATTGTGAAAAGAGTGTTCATATCAAGCAATATTATATGCATATTGATGATTATTTTGTTCAAAGGCTTCGTTTTTTTGATAATCAAAAAGCGATTATTAGTCTAAAGCAGAACTGTGAAGGTTTATCAAGATATGAATTTGAGTATGAAATACCTTTATCAGATGCTCAAAAAATTGTTAGTATGAGTAATTCAAAATTTATAGAGAAAATAAGGCATATTATTTATTTTGATAAAATCAAATGGGAGATAGATGAGTTTTTGGGTCAGAATGAAGGTTTGTTAATAGCTGAGGTAGAGTTAGACTCTGAAGATCAAGATATTGTCTTGCCAGAATGGGTTAATATTGAGGTTACAAATCAACACAAATATTTCAATTACAATTTAGCTATTAACCCGTATATTTTATGGTAGTATTTAGAGATTGATTTATGAAAAATATTCAACAATGGTTAGACGCTTATGGCGAGAGTCATCAAAATAAAACAAATAAGATGATTCATTGGATTTGTGTACCTCTTATTATGTTTTCTCTTTTAGGGCTCTTATCTTTAATAAAATTTACTATTCCTATTTTTTCTTCTTATTATTGTATTAATCTTGCTCATTTGTTGATTTTATTTTCAATTATTTTTTATTCTAGATTATCAATTCCAATTACTGTTGGAATGATTATATATTCAGCACTCAATTTATATATTATCTATCAATTTGAAATTTTGTATTCAAGTCAAAATACGCTTTTAGTAATCTATATTGCTGTATTTGTAGGTGCATGGATTGGGCAGTTTATTGGTCATAAAATTGAAGGTCAAAAACCATCTTTTTTTGAAGATTTACAATTTCTTTTAATTGGTCCAGCTTGGCTTCTTAGTTTTATCTATAAAAAATTTGGTATAAGATATTAATGTTTCAGATTTCTAATTTTAAAGAAATACCTTTTTACTGTTACTTCTTAGCATTGTCATCAACACTTGTAATCATTGGTGTAGAATGGGATATTTCATGGCATTCTAGTATTGGAAGAGATACCTTTTGGAGNCCTCCTCATATTGCAATTTACCTAGGTGGAATTTTAGCAGGCCTTACAGCAGCGTATATTGTTTTAAAGCAAACATTTATAAAAAATGATATGGCAACTGTTAAATTTTGGGGCTTTAATGGTCCTATGTCATGTTGGATTACGATTTGGGGTACTATAGCAATGCTTACTTCAGCACCTTTTGATGATTGGTGGCACAANGCTTATGGTCTTGATGTTAAAATATTAAGCCCACCTCATGTTGTGCTTGCTATGGGTATCGCTGCAATAATTTTTGGATCAGTTTTATCAATTTTATCTGAACAAAACAGAAGAAAAGAANNTNGTAATAATGGTTTTACATTATTGTATTTATATACTTCCAGCTTATTAATTCTGATGATATCAATACTTCTTACAGAAGATAGTTTTTTAAATAAACAGCATGGTTTACAGTTTTATCAAATGTCTCTAATTCTTTTGCCAATCTTTATCTTTTCATTGATAAAACCATCAAGAATTAAATGGACTTTTACAATAATTTCAATTTTTTACATGATTCATAGGATGTTATTAATTTGGATACTTCCATTATTTGAAGCAGAACCTATGTTGACACCTATTAGAAGAGAAATTAATTTTTTTGTACCACCTCCATTTCCTCTAATTTTAGTTATTCCTGCTATCATTATTGATTTGTTAAGATCTTACTCAAAAAATATTTCATTTGTTCTGAAAAATATTATATATGGAGTGAGTTTGAGTATAAGTTTTTATTTAGTTCAATGGTATTCATCAATTTTGTTATTATCGACTTTTGGAAGAAATTGGTTTTTTGGAACAGGAAAAACAATACCATATTTTATAGGTAAAATGTACAAGGATATGAACCCAGAATCTGTACATCATGGAAAAATGTTTCGTAAAGTAGGAGATACCTACATAAACGATAGGGGTGAATCATTTCATTTACTGCAACCAGAATTAAATGATTATACATTTTGGCTTTTCGATAGAACGCCATATGGAGATTTGCAAATTTTAGAACCTGTAACTTTTACAAATTTTGCTCCTATAATTGTTTTTTGTATAATTTCATGTTTTATAGGCAGCTCTATTGGATTATGGTTAAATAGAGTTAAAAGATGAGAAGTTTTTTATCGCTACTTTTATTTTCAGTTATATTTTCACACATTGGAATAGAAAATTCATATTTTGAAGGAAATGTAGGTTCATACTCTACAAGGATAATTATTGAACCTCCAGGTGTTGTTCCTGGTTTAGCTTCGATTAAGATTTTTTCAATTGATAGAAAAGTTGAATCTGTAAGCGTTAGAGCTGTTCACAATAATACAATAAGCAAAGATACTGTAAATACTTTTAATGTTAAGCCAGATATTGTTCCTAGAAGCGAGCAAGTTGATAATATGTTTCAAACTGAGTTATGGTTAATGGATTACGGCGCATATGGAGTAGAAGTTTTTTTTGATGGTTCAAAAGGTAAATCAAATGTTATTGTTCCAGTCAATTCAATTTCCTCTAAAATGATAGAAATGTCTCAATTTATGTCCATTACGCTATGGTGTTTATTAATACTGCTATTTGTTGGTGGTGTTAATATTATTGGAACTGCCTATTATGAAAGTACTCTTGATAAAAATCAAAATCCAAATGAAGATAAAATAAAAAAAACATATTTAGTTTATGGTTTATCATCAATTATTTTGTTTTATATGGTATATGGAGGATATAATTGGTGGTTAGCAATTGAAAAGCAGTTTTTGGAACGATTTTATAAACCTTTTGATACAACATTAAATGTAAAAAATAATATTTTAAATATTTCAATTGATTCACCACCTAAAGATGTATCATGGCTTGATAAGCAAGGAACTATCAGAGAGCATGGGCAATTAATTACAGAGCATAATAAATTAGCTCATATATATATATTTGATAAAAATAAAAATCAATTCATGGCTCATTTACATCCAATAAACTTGATAAATGATTATGAGTTTGAAACATGCTTACCTACAATGGATGCTGGAGAATATGTATTATATGCTGATCTTGCTCATGAGAGTGGGTATAGCCATTCAATTACTCAAACATTTACTTTAGATAAGTCAATTCAAAATTTAAATTTTAACCAAGGTTTGTGCGACCCTGATAATTCTTATAGTAACTTTAGTCAAACATCAGTTGATATTGATTGGACTAACCAAAAAGAAAATTATAGCATTGATGATAATATAAGTTTTGACTTAGAGATTTCTAAAGATGGTAAATTATTAGAGCTTGATTCATATGTTGGGATGGGCGGACATGGTGTTATTGTTGGTTTAGATTCTGAGCTTTATATGCATATGCATCCACTTGGATCAATTTCAATGAGTGCTCAAAAAAAATTCATGAAATCTGATACTGAAAATTTTATATGCGATTTTGGTTTAATTGAAGATGAGTATGGTAATTTTAAAGAGCTTGATGGTATGGGAAGAATTGTTTTTCCATCGATTAATTTAAAAAAAGGACAGTATAGATTTTTTATTCAAGTCAAAGTTAAAGAATCTCAAAAAGTGCTTTCTAAACAATTCAACTTTGCTATAAATTAAACTATGTTTACTAAAAAGCTAATATTTCTTATACTTACAATGCTAGCATTTACACAAGATACTCGTTTTATTGATGAAATATTTAGTGAAGTTACAGTAACTCCAGATATAGTTTATGGCAATGCTCCTGATTTACCTTTTTTATTCTTATTTGAATGGAACACCAATGATATTGATCTTCATATGGACATCTATGAGCCTGAAGGAGATACAATGGATGACAGGCCTGTTATTATTTTTGCTCATTCCGGTTCTTTTTTTCTTGGCAGTAAAGATGCTCAAGATATGGTTGAATTATGTAAAGAAAGTGCAAGGAGGGGTTATGTTGCAATATCTATGGAGTATCGCTTAGGTCTTAATATTTTAAGCAGTTATAGTGGTGAAAGAGCGGTATATAGAGGAATTCAAGATGGAAGTGCAATAATTCGTTTTTTAAGAGAATATCATGATGAATTTAATATTAATCCAGAAAAAATATTTTTATGGGGCAGTAGCGCTGGTTCATTCATTGGTCTACATTTAGCATATCTTGAGGATTCAGAAAGACCATTATCTACATTTGGAAATGATTTTGATCCAGATCTTGGATGTATTGATTGTGAAGGAAATACTTTTATACATTCAAATAAACCTGCTGCAGTTGTTTCTATGTGGGGAGCGATTTCAGATTTAGAATTTATAGATAGCTACGAGAATATTCCAGTAGCTTTGTTCCATGGTACAAACGATATAGTTGTACCTTATGATGAAGGTTATCCTTTTACACTGGGAATAACATTACCTGTAGTTTACGGTTCATCAAAAATATCTGAAAAAATGAATAGTTTTTATATATCCCACAGTATTGTGTTAGAAGAAAGTGAACCTCATGAATATTATGGAGCAATCAATGGTAACCTAAATTTAGGCGGGGGACCAAATGCTTATTGGGATTCTATTCTTAATGATTCCTATCAATTTTTATTTTCTTATTTAAATATTAATGGTGATGTTAATGATGATGGCTTATTAAATATTCAAGATATTGTCATTATAATTAATTTTATTTTAGATATTCAAGATCCAAGTGATCAAGAATTTGAAATAGCAGATATGAATAGTGATGGGACTTTAAATGTTTTGGACATTATTTTAATTGTTGATGAAATAACCTTATAAAGGAGATTTGAATGTTTCTTGTAGTAATATTAGTTTGTTTATTAATTCCAGGCTCTATCGCTTATTTTATTTCTGCTGATAGTTTAATTCTAAATGGTATCCCTCTTATTTATTATTGTATATCTATATCCTTTTTGATTCATTGGATTATATTTATTCCGTCTTTTTTAAATAAAACTGAAAAGTTTTATGATTTTACAGGTATGGTTGCATATTTATCAGTTATAGGTTTTGCTTTATATCAAAAAAATAAAATTTTAGGCTCAATTGATTTTGATTCTGCTTTATTAGGTATCCTAATCTCTGTATGGACTTTAAGGCTAGGTGTATTCTTGTTTTATAGAGTTTTTAAGGTTGGGGAAGATGATAGATTTAAGGAAGTAAAACAAGTTCCGTCTAAATTTTTAGTTTGGTTTACTGTGTCTGGTTTATGGGTTTCATTAACATCTATTGCCGCTTTAAAAGTGTTGACATCTCAAGTAGAGCATAATAATTATTATTTTGTTTATTTAGGATTAGCATTGTGGATTTTTGGCTTTTTATTTGAAGTGATTGCTGATTATCAAAAGACAAAGTTTAAAAATAACCCTGAAAATAAAGATCAGTTTATAAGTTCTGGTTTATGGTCATTATCTAGACATCCAAATTATTTTGGTGAAATTATTCTATGGATAGGTGTTTTTATAATAACAATACCTTCACTAAGTGGTATAGATTATCTGACGATACTTTCACCTTTATTTGTCTATACCTTGTTAAATAAAATTAGCGGTATCAACTTATTAGAAATAAAAGCTCAGAAAAGATGGGGTGATTTAGAGTCTTATAAAGCATACAGAACTAAAACTCCTCAGCTCATTCCAAAATTTTGGAATTAATTTAAAAAAATGGAATTTAATAATATGAATACTTATACTATTTTTATTAGTTTTAGATGTTATTTATTTCATATTAAATAGAGATAATCAATGAATGATAAATTAAAGACTGTATTTAAAATTTTAGGTGTTATTTTAGCACTTTATCTATTTCTAGTTGGAATTAAAGGTTTGTCTAGCGGAATTAAGGCATTGGGAGGTGATTTTGCAAATCAAATTATGACAACTACAAGCAATCCTTTTATTGCTCTTTTAGTAGGTATTTTAGCTACAACATTATTTCAAAGTTCATCAACAACTACTTCTCTTATTGTAGGGATGGTTAGTACTGGAGCTGTAACTTTGTCTGGCGCTATTCCAATGATTATGGGCGCAAATATTGGTACTACAGTAACAAATACTATTGTATCAATGGGGCACATTAGAAGAGGGAATGAATTTAAACGTGCCTTTTCAGCTGCAACTCATCATGATATATTTAATGTTTTATCAGTTATTATTTTATTGCCAATTGAAATAATAACTAAACAATATTTTGGAATTGGATTAATAGAAAGAACAGCTACAGGTTTGGGAACTTTACTATTTGGAACAATAAGTACAGATGAGGTATTTAAAAGTCCTATTAAAGCTGCTATTAAATGGGGTTCTAAACATGTAGAAAGTTTAAGTTTTGACAGCACCACATTATATATCATACTAAGTGTACTTTTAACTTTTGCTATGTTATTTTTTATTGTAAAATTATTAAGAAGTTTAGTTCTAAGTAATATACAACAATATTTTGATGACTATATTTTTAAGTCTGCTGCTAGAGCAATGGCATTTGGGATAATATTAACTATAATGGTACAAAGTTCATCTATTACAACATCAACTATTGTTCCTTTAGCTGGAGCTGGAGTTGTAAGGTTACATCAATTATATCCTTTTACAATTGGAGCAAATGTTGGAACTACTGTAACAGCTTTATTAGCATCATTAACATTAAATGTAACTGCAATGGTAGCTGGTTTTGCCCATTTGTTTTTTAATATTTTTGGAATAATTATAATATTTCTCAATCCATTATTGAAAAATATTCCACTTGATTTAGCAGATTGGCTTTCAGAAAAAGCAGTTGATAATAGGTTTTTGCCACTATTATATTTAATCGTATTTTTCTTTATATTACCATTTATATTTATTTACTTTTGGGGGTAGCGTATGTTTAAACAAATTTTTGAAATTTTTAAATCTGACAGCTTATATGAGCAAGCATTATTAGAATGCCATGAAATGCTTGAAATTGATCGAGAAATGTTTAATGAATCTATTAAATCTTTGAGATCTTCTGATACTGCAGAAATTCCTATTGATATCTATGCAATGGATAAAAAAATAAATGAATTTGAAAGAGATGTTAGAAGGAAAGTGATGACTCATTTAGCTGTTGGTGGAAAAGATGATATAGGGTCAGGTTTAATACTTGTAAGTGTGGTTATTGATATTGAAAGAATAGGTGATTACACAAAGAATATCTATGATTTAGCTGTTCAGCATCCTAAAAAATTATCAGCAGGAAATTTTGAAAAACAACTTACAGATATGGAAAAAGCAACCGTTGAATTTCTTAATAAAGCTATTGATACATTTAAATCACAAGATATTGACTTAGCAAGAAAATTAATGATAGATTATAAAACAGATATATCATCTACAAGCAATGATATTGTGAATTCTATTGTATCAGGTGCAAGTAATGATTTATCTCCAGAAATAGCTGGTTCATTATGTCTTTATGCAAGATATTTGAAAAGAATAGCTGCTCATTCAAGAAATTTAGTATCTAGTATTGTAAACCCTTTTGAACGTATTGGATATCCAGAATAAAATAAAATCTATATTATTTCTATGCACAGGAAATTCTTGCAGATCCCAAATGGCTGAAGGGTTTGCAAAACAAATATTACCACAAAAAATAGATATCAAAAGTGCTGGAACTGAAGCTCATGGATTAAATCCATATACAGTTCATACAATGAATGAAGTTGGAATTGATATTTCCCATCATAAATCAAAAAAAATTAATAATGATGAAATAGAAAAATTTGATTTAGTTATCACATTATGTGGGGATGCTAAAGATAAATGTCCAACTTTAAATGTAAATAAGCATGTACATTGGGATATTCCTGATCCTGCAAATTTCAAAGGAAATGAATCAGATACAAAGCAAAAATATTCAGAAGTAAGAGAATTAATTTTAGATAAGATTAAAATATTTAAAAGAGAGGAAAATTTATAATGAAAAAAATATTATTATCTTTGTTGTTGACAGTTATATATACGCAAGGAACTTTTAGCGGAGTTACTTATTTTGATTATACATATGATTTAAGTGAAGATGCTATCAATGATGATGGTTTTGGTTTGAAGCGTGTTTATTTTACCTATCAAGAAACATTATCTGAAAATATTTCATATAAATTTCAAACAGATATAGATTATAAAAGCTCACCGATTAATGTTTATTTAAAAAATGCAAAACTTGACTGGAAATCTCCAATAGGTAAACTGACTTTTGGGATGCAAGGGATGAATATATTTAACGTGACTGAAAAAACATGGGGTTTTAGATTTTTGCAAAAATCAGCAATGGATAAATATAAATTCTCAAGTTCAGCAGATATTGGTGTTGCTTATTCTGGAAAAATGAATAATCTGAATTATAGTATTATGTATACAAATGGTTCTGGTTATAAAGAGACTGAAAATGATGAACATAAAAAAACATCTATTCAACTTGTCTACGGAGAAAAGAAGCTTGTAAAAAATGATGGATTTAATATAGGTCTTTCTTTTGCGTTTGAACCTTATGATGAAGAGCAAGAGGATGAAGAATCTGCAATAATTACAAACAATACCATGCTTTTAAGTTTATATAGTGGATATGCTAAAAATGGTTTAAGAGTAGGTGGTGAGTTAGATAGATATAGAGATGATGGTAGTAATTTAACTAAGCAAATAATTGCGACATATATTAGTTATCAGTTTACTGAAAAGTTACAAGGACTATTTTATATAGATAACTATGAATCAGATAAATATAATGATGGAGATGCAAATACTGATATGATTATTGGACTTAATTATAAACCTGAAAAAGGTTTAACTATGACTCCAAATATAAGAATAAGCAATCCTGAAGAAGGTGATAGTACTACAATGTTTATGCTAAATTTTGAATTTAAATTTTAGATTTATATGAATATGAAATATATATCTGAATTTATTGGGTCTTTTTTTCTTGTTGCAACTGTTGTTGGATCAGGAATTATGGGTGATAATTTATCTCCAAATAATGCTGCGGTAGCCTTACTTGGTAATACTATAGCAACAGGTGCTATCTTATTTGTTATCATTAAAATGTTTGGNAATATCTCAGGAGCACATTTTAATCCTGCAGTAAGTCTTTNGTTNTATTTAAGNAAAGAATTAGAGCTTANTAANCTATTAAATTATATTNNATTTCANTTCTTAGGTGGNTTGTTAGCANTTTTTTTAATTCATTATATATTTAATTTAGAATTATTTCAAATNTCAACACATGCTATGAGAGTAGAAAATGCTCCATGGTCTCTTTTTATTAGTGAAATTATTGCTACTACAGGACTTATTTTGACAATCTTATTTGTCAGAGAGAATGATGAGTCTTCGATTGCTGTAGCTGTAGCTTTATTTATTACTGCAGGCTATTGGTTTACATCTTCAACTTCATTTGCAAATCCTATGGTTACAACTGCTAGAATATTTACTGATACTTTTACAGGAATAAATCCTATATCAGTTCCTTATTACATATCAGGTCAGACAGTTGGAACATTTTTATCATTTTTAATTTTTAAATTTTACAAAAAGTAATAAATTATTTTATTATCTATAAAGGAAATTAATAAATGTTAAACTTTTCTATAAATAAATCTGATGCAGTAGGAGCTATATCAAGCGGGNTATGTATGATTCATTGTCTTGCAACTCCGTTTTTCTTTGTAGCAGCAGCTTGTTCTAAAAGTTGTTGTGCCGCTGCACCATCATGGTGGTTATGGATTGATTATATTTTTCTTGTTATTTCTTTTATGGCTGTACTTCATTCAACAAAAACAATAAAAATTAGTTTTGTGAAATATGGTCTATGGATTAGCTGGGTTGGTTTACTTTTATTTATTTTAAATGTAAGCTATGGGTATTGGGATATATCTGATAATTTTAAATTTATTCCCGCCTTTTCTTTNATTGGCTTTCATTTGTATAATCTTAGATATTGTCAATGTAAGCAAGATAAATGTTGTTAGAAATTAAAATATAATTAATAGAGATAATAAAGATGGCAAATAACAATAGTATAATTTTAAAAATAAGTAACATTAAATGGGATGAGAATCCAAAAAATAATGAAAAATTACCCAAAGAAGTAGACCTTCAGTGGGGCGGCAAACAATGGGATCATAGTCAAG
Source organism: Fidelibacterota bacterium (assembly GCA_002710085.1). The sequence continues at coordinate 1,165 of PAOX01000020.1, read as the reverse complement.
TTTCAGCTTGGCTAAGTAATTATTATAATAATACTTTGAGTGATTTAACTATTACACAATCAGAAGCTGCAGATACNGGTGGATGAGGTGGGTGCTGCTAATAATCTAATTGGATATTAGATANATAAAAAAAAGCCTCTTTTTTTAAGAGGTTTTTTTATTAAATTAATGGGCTATGAAAAGCTCAATTNTTATTTTTAATATATTATTTTTATCTTTTGGTAACATCCTTATTTCAAATGTTCATCATTCACATCATCATGATGAATGTCATTCTTATNAAATACAAGAGTGTTCTGAATGTGAAATTATTAAAAATAATGATAATTATGTTTCAACCATATTTCTCGATGATGTTTTTGTTATTAATTCTATTCAATTACAAATCATTCAATCTTCTACTCCAGATTTAACTGTTAGTAAAAGATTTAATTCCAGAGCACCCCCAACTTCTAAATAAAATTTATTTAAACTATAATTTAAAGGTTAGATATAATAACGTATCTAACTAGGTATTTAATGTAAAATTTTATAAGGAGGTATTATGTTTCATAATACAAAAAACATATTTTTATTTATTTTAGTAGCTTTTGTAGCACATTCATGTGATGATACTGAAGAAACTGAACAAGATGGACATACTGATGCAGATGGTATGGAAATTGTAGAAATGATAGATGGAGAAGAAGGTTTATTATATAGCGAATGTAATGGTGTTATAGATAATAATTTTCAATCTGGAATTCCAAGCGGAAACGAATGGGATCTTACAGTTCATTTCTTAGATGATGAATGTGAAGAGCTTGAACATGACGATGATGATCATGATGGTCACGATCATGGCGATGATGATCACGATGATCATGGTGATGATCATGGTGATGACGAAGCATATTTAGAAATAACTGGCTATGATACTAGTATTATTTCAATTACAGTAGGTGGGCATGATGATCATGGTGATGAAGAGCATTGTGAAGACTTTACAACTGAAACAGAATGTGGTGAGCATGATGAATGTGAATGGCATGCTGATGACATGGCTTGTGAAGATGCTGACCATGGCGACCATCATTGTGAAGATTTTACAACTGAAACAGAATGTGGTGAGCATGATGAATGTGAATGGCATGCTGATGACATGGCATGTGAAGATGCTGAGCAT